>CAYJHY010000071.1:0-8682 GCA_964369875.1 uncultured Mailhella sp. | reverse complement strand
AGCCATAATTGACAGCGTTGGGGCTATACCAGTTCCCTAAGTAATCGGTGGGATCACCGACGCCTACAGTCATGGTGTTTGTGGTGGTAAGGTCAAATTCCCCTGCGTTTTGAAGAGCCAAGGCAGTATCGTAATCACGAATATTTACAGTGGTTTTAATACCGATAGCAGATAATTGCAAGGCGACGGCTTGGGCAAAGTCATTTAAATTTCGGCTTGTGTATACCACATAGTTAAGGTCGATATTTTGTCCGTCAAGTTCTCTTAGGCCGTCACCGTTTGTGTCGATAATACCTGCTTCGTCTAATATTTGAATCGCTTTTTGCGTATCAAAGGGATAAGGGTTTGTAAGTTTATCATAATTATAAGCCAATGAAGAAGGCAATACCGCAAAACCTGCCGTATACATGCCACCCACAGTGATGTCACACATGGTTTGCGTATCAAGCGCCATGGTCACGGCTTTTCTTAAAGCATCATTGCCAAGTTCATTTTTAAAGTTAATGTATGAGTTTCCTGCGCGAACCCCCGCAGAAGTGGAAATATAAAAACGCTCATCTTTGGAGAGTTGTTCAATGGCATCGGCGGCGGTGATATTCTCCACCAAATCCACGTCACCATTTTGTAAGGCTATGGATTTAGTGGTATTATCATCGATATAGAAGATATTTACCGTATCAAAAGGCACATCTTTACTGTAATGCGTATTTTTCACCATTTCCATGTGTACGCCTACATTATCCTTGGATATAACATAGGGGCCTGTGCCGATGATGTTTGGCTCAAGCTCTGTCACATCAATGATGGCAAAATAGGGGTAAGACAAAATGCCCATAAGGTTATTGGTAGGATTTTTTAGGGTGAAAGTTACCGTGCGTTCGGCATCATTTGCTTCCAACTTTTCATAAACGAGATAGCCCTCGGGATTGGAATTTCCTTTACCGCCTTGGGAAGCATCGGTTTCTTTATACAGTCTTTCCAAAGAAGCCACAACGGCGGAAGCGGTCACAGGCTTACCGTTGGAGAATTTAATATTTTCAAAAAGGCGAATCACCCATGTTTTATGATCTTCGGAAACACTCACCACCTCCGCAAGATTGGGATGGGCAACGGTGTTTTTATCAAAACGAAAAAGACATTCGGTAATACCATAACGCACACCACACCAAGCTGAGTTCACGTTCACCACGGGATCGATATAATCTGAATATTTATAACAAGCAAAATCTAAATGTTTGGCTTCCTCGGCAATAGCTTTTGTTTCAAAGCTCACAGAGTTTATAAGAAGTGCAAACGCACAAGCCACGGTTAATATTTTTTTAGAAAACAACATAACTACTCCTTATTTTTTGTGTGGGGATCGAGCAAGTCACGTACACTATCTCCCAAAAAGTTAAAAATAACCACAGTGATAAAAATTGCCAAACCGGGGTAAAGCATCAACCATGGCGCTGATTGCATGGCTTGTCTGCCTTCGTTGAGCATATAGCCCCATTCGTTGGAAGTGGAAGAGGCACCAAGCCCCAAGAAAGAAAAGCCTGCAAGCTCAAGCATCAGCCCCCCCATATCGGTAACGGCGGTAATGCAAAGCATAGGGATAATAGAAGGAATAATGTGTCGCCAAATCACACTGATATGAGAACTTCCCGATAAATAGGCGGCGGATATATAATCCATATGGCGAACTTTTAAAACCAAACTTCTGGCCAAGCGTGCGTATTTTGTCCATGTCACCATGGTTATGGCAAACACAGCATTGACAATGCTTGGGCCAAGCATGCCTGCCATGGCAATAGCAAGAGCGATGCCCGGAAAAGAAACCATCATATCGGAAATACGCATAATAACAGTATCTGTTTTACCGCCGACATAGCCTGCGATTGTACCAAGGCCACCACCGATAACAAAAACCAAGCCCACCAAGCATGCTGTGGAGGCAAGTGAAACCCTTGCCCCGTAAAGCACACGAGAAAACAGATCTCGGCCCATGCGATCGGTACCAAAGAAGTGTTCGGCACTCGGTGATTTGTTGGCGTTGGCCAAAACAGCCTCATGGGGGCTGTAAGGCGCTATATAAGGCGCTAAAATCGCAAGTATAGCCAAGACAAGCACTAAAAAAAGGAAGATATAGACACGAATTTTTACTTTATTCATGACAACCTCTTTAACTTGATACGCGGATCCAAGTAGCCATAAGAGATGTCTACAATAAAGTTTACCAACATGTAGATAAGAGCTATCCAAAGCACATAGCCTTGAATAAGAGGATAATCCATAGCGGTAATGGCGGTAATAGCCAAACTGCCGAGAGCAGGGACGGAGAAAATAATTTCTACCACAGCCGTCCCCCCCAAAAGAGAACCTATGGAGAGGCCAAAAAGGGTAATAAGCGGAAGCATGGCATTTGGCATAATGTGCTTCCATAAAACTTGACGTTCGCTCAAGCCAAGCGCCCTTGCACCAATAACGTAATCTTGATTGACTTCTTCCAATATAGCCGCCCTGACTTGCCTTGCGTATTTCCCCGCCATGGCGATGGCCAAGGTAAGGGCAGGCAAAAAGAGCTTTTCAAAATCAATCTGCGTAGACACCACATTAATAATGCGAAGCTTCAAGGCCGCAACATACAAAAGAATAAGCCCAAGCCAAAAATTCGGCATGGAAATACTGATAAAGGTGATGAAACGGACGATATAATCCGCTATTTTATTATGATAAAGAGCAGAAATCACCCCAAGAGGGATGGCCAAGGCAATCATCATAATCAGCGATAAAAAGGTAAGATAAACCGTTGGCCATAATCTCGCCATAAGTAAAGCAGAAACAGGAGCGCCTTGTGAAAAAGAAGTGCCAAAATCTCCTTGCAATGCGCGCCAAAGCCAACTTCCATACTGTTCAAAAAACGATTTGTCCAAGCCCCATTCCACTCGCATGGCCTGCATTACTTCTTCGGAAGGAATGTTGCCACTTGCCGCAAACATGGCACGCACGGGATCCACGGGGGAAAGATAGACAATCAAAAAGGATACCAAACTTACCCCAAAGAGTGTTAACACAAATTGGGTAAGTCGATATAAAATCTGACTTCTCATACACAAACTCTGGTTAGCTTAATCTGTAGATTATTTCAGATTTTCAGACAGAGGCTGGTTTTATGAAAAACTCTTTTGGGCTTTCATCAATAAACCATATCAATAAAATACATTCTCATGTAAAAAAAGATAAAAATATACTTTACTATAAAAAACTCAATCCGCAAAATAAGACCGCCCTATTTTCATCGGATGTGTTATCTACCAATCAGATGAAATTCAAGGTGCGCAACAAGAAATAATCAAAATAGATTACTTCAAATAATTTAAGATTATGCTTGCTAATTCGTTGAATATTTTATTAACCAAAAATGGGGACTTAGTATGTATATAAACACACACCAAGTCCCCATTTTTGGCTCAGCCTCAATAAACGTATTCCCTACGTTTACCGTTTTGAAAATACAAGGTCGTCCGACTGATGAAGGCTTTGCAAATAATAAAACTCTTCAAGCACGGTGGTGGATCCGTATCGGAATTAAACCGATTTTCCCTTGGTGTACTTTCTTTATCTAAGGTAGTGATACATGCATGTGCAAATTTTGTCAAGGTAAATATATTTTCAAAGTCACTTCATTTCAATTTATTTTTTTGGGAGGGGAAAAACGCTTTTTTATGTACAAAAAAGCGTTTTTCGATTGTAAGAAAAGGGCAACCCCTCCCCTTTTCCAAAAAAAACTTTAATAATGAGGGGTAAATTTTATAAAAGTATATTTTTGATTTTATTATACTTTTAGGGGTAAAGGAAATACATGAGGGGGGTTGGGGGAAATCATTTCCCCCAAAAAAAAGAAAATAAACAAATGAAATTAACCTGTGCTTTTACACTTTCACAAAAGCAAATTGACTTAGAACTCATAATATTATAATGTTAATCGGCAAACTTATGACTTATAAAAAAAGAGGAAGAATATGCGATTTTCCCTTGCCCTTGATAGTCAACATCAAATAAGAACCGAAAAAAAAGCCAAAATTGACTTTTTGCAATTCTGTTTGAAGGTTGCCCACCATATTAATTTTCCGGCGGACAAAGTTTCCGACATTGTAACCGCTTTAACCACCAGCCAAAGACCCTCGGTTATTTATTTGCATAATGCCGAATGTACAGGCTGTTCAGAAGCCCTTCTAAGAAGCTCTTCTCCCAATATCGATCAAATTTTGTTCGATTATATTTCCCTTGATTACCATGAAACCATTATGGCCACCTCAGGTGAAATTGCCGAAGAACTTTTAGAAAACGCCATCAATAACCCGTATGGCTTTATCTGTATTGTGGAAGGCGCCATCCCTACGGCCAATCACAACGTATTCGGTACGGTTGGCGGTAAAACCATGTATGACAACTGTATTCATATTTTACCCAAAGCCGCCGCCGTTATCGCCATCGGCACCTGTGCCGCCTATGGCGGAATCCAGTCCGCCGCCCCCAATATCACCGAAGCAAAAGGCATACGAGATATTTTTACCGACCTTAAAAACCCCATTATTAACTTGGCAGGCTGTCCGCCAAACCCTCTAAACCTTATGGGAGCACTGGTTCTTCTTTTACTTGGAAAGGAAATCAGCCTCGACAAAGTGGGACGCCCCGAAATTTTCTACGGTAAAACCGTACATATGCTTTGCGAACGTCTCCCCCACTTCCAAGCCAAAAATTTTGCCACGTCCTTCAACTCCGAAGAAGCCAGAAACGGCTGGTGCCTCCTCAAGCTCGGTTGTAAAGGGCCAAAGACATTTAATAACTGTCCTTCCACGCTCTTCAATAATGTTAACTGGCCGATTAAAGCAGGACATCCTTGTATTGGGTGCAGTGAACCCGATTTTTGGGACAAGCTCACTCCTTTTTATGGAAAAAAGAAAAAAAAATAACCATTGGAATATATCATGAGAGAAACACCCAAAAGTGACTATACAGGCTGTATCGTTATCGATCCCCTTACCCGTATCGAAGGGCACTTGAGAATGGAAGTCCATGTGGAAAACGGGCTTATTGTCGACGCCAGAAGCTGCGGAACTTTGTTCCGTGGTATTGAAAATATTTTGGTAGGCCGAGATCCGAGAGATGCCCAACATTTTACCCAAAGAACCTGTGGCGTTTGCACTTACACCCATGCCCTTTGCTCCGTGCGAGCCCTAGAAGACGCCATGGGGATTGAAATCCCAACTAACGCCACTCATATCAGAAATCTTGTGCTTGGCGTACAATTTATGCATGATCACCTTGTGCATTTTTACCATTTACACGGCCTTGATTTTATAGACATTTCAACCGTTGTTGATGCCAATCTTTCAAAAACCTGTGAACTTGCTCAACAGCTTTCCGAAAGCCCCTACGCAAGAGAAGATTTCCAAGAAACACAAGATAAAATCCAAAAGCTTATCAGCAGTAAGCAAATGGGACCCTTTGCTGGCGCTTACTCCATCGGTGGACACCCTGCCTATTATCTTTCCCCCGAAGAAAATCTCATTCTTGTTACTCACTATTTAAAAGCCTTGCGCCTACAAGTAAAAACCGCTCAAGCCATGGCCATAATCGGCGCCAAAAACCCACACACTCAGTTTCTCATCGCAGGCGGAGTAACCTGTTACGACTTCCTCAATCCTGACAGTATGCAGTTATTCTATAGTTTATACGAAGAAACCCTCGACTTTATCAGGCATATCCTTATCCCCGATATTCTTCTTATCAGCGACAAATATAAAGATTGGTCACGTTATGGTGATGTCAGCAATCTTTTGGCCTTCGGTGAGTTTCCCCAACCACAAAACGAAAGGAACTTGGAAAATCGTTGGCTACGCCCCGGAGTTATCTATAATAAAGATCTATCACGCGTGCATAAATTTGAGCCTGAAAAAATAGCAGAGCACATTCACCACAGTTGGTATAAAGGAAAAACCGTCAGCTCCCCCGCCTATGGCGACACTGAACCCGCCTTTACCAAAATGGGAGACTACGAACAATATTCTTGGATGAAAGCCCCACGCTATAATAATCAAGTGGTGGAAACAGGTCCCTTGGCGCAAATGATGGTTTCCTACGCCCAAGGTCACGAAGATGTACGTAAAAACATGGACTTCATGCTTAAAAGCTTAGACATGGAAATAGGCCAAATGTATTCCGTACTTGGCAGAACCATTGCCCGCGCCGTACAATGTCTCACCGTAGGCGAACACGTCAAAAATATGTATCTAGACCTCCTTTCCAACCTTGCAAATGGTGACAACCAAATCTGTGAAGACGTGGAAGTACCCGAATATGCTCAAGGTGTCGGCTATCTCACCGCTCCGCGTGGCGGACTTTCCCACTGGATGCAAATTAACGAAGGACTTATCAGCAATTTTCAATTAGTTGTACCCTCCACATGGAACTTTGGTCCTCGTGACCTGCAAGACAGGCCCGGCCCCGTGGAAAGCGCCCTTATCGGCACTCCCATTATTGACCCCAAACGCCCCGTCGAAGTGCTCAGAAGCGTACACGCCTTCGACCCCTGCATCGCCTGTGCCGTGCATGTTATCGATATGGCCGACAACACCGAAACTAAAATTCAGATTTTGTAGAGTTTCGTTTTAGGGTTGAGTTTGGTTTATTTTTTCGAGAGGGGGAAAACCACGCCTTTGAAAAGGCTAGGTTTTCCCCTTTAGTTGTCTTTAGAAAAGAAAAATAAACTATAATATTTAAGGTTTTCAAAACTTCATAAATAATTAAATTTCGTAAAAACATAAATTTTTTAACAATAATTCGAGATAAAAAACATATTTTTAAAGCAAAAAAGTCAATTTATATCAAAAACATTAAAGTTAACTCGTGCAACTTTTCACATCCACACATTTAGTACTTGACAAAGCATGCATTGTTTGGATAAAGTGCTTTCATAATCTTAACGATAATAAAAGAGAATTAATTTCATGGCAAATTACAACAACTTTTTCTTTAGCTTTAGCTTCTTTAGCCTCTGTGTTTCTACACGGGAAAGGAATCTATAGTGTTATCGAAAAGATAGAAATTTGTAGAGCCGCTTCCGTGTAGGAAGCGGCTTTTGTTTTAACCTGTTATGCACGAGGAAAAAAAGCATGCTTTACGATCTTCTTATTTGGGCTGTGTACATTGTTGTTTTTGTGTGGCTTGCACGCAAAGGCAGAGGCTATGACGTCACCACTTCAGGCACCGTCGGTTTTATGGTACAAGCCTTCGCCTATGTGGCAACATACGTTTCTGCCGTTGCCCTCATCGGCTTTGCGGGACTCGCCTATCTTTATGGCGTACAAATAACCTTGGTAGGCTTTGGTGTTGCCATACTCGGAACTTATTTTGTATACATGGTTTTTGCGTGGGATACCAAGGAACTGCAAAAAGACCTTAAAGCCAGAACCCCTGCCCATCTCATTAGCCTTGGCCATAACTGTAAAGCGTTGCGTGTGTTTTTAGGTGTTGTTTTTGCCCTTTTCCTTTCTGTTTATGCTTCAGGGGTAATCAAGGGTGCGGCGGTTATGCTTGCCGCCACCTTCCCTGTTGATGTAGAATACCTTATCTGGGGAATCGCCGTTTTTGTCGGCTTTTTGGTTTGGTTTGGTGGTCTTCGCGGTGTACTTTACACCGAAGCCATGCAAGGGGGCGTTATGCTTCTTGGTATCGTGCTTCTTATGTACGCCGTACTCACAAAAGTCGGTGGCCCCATCGATGGCTATCACGCCCTAGCGGCGCTTGAACCCACAGAAAGAGCAAACAATGGTTTTGTAAGCCTTTCGTCAGGCAGTCAGGGCTGGTTTGTTATTTCCCTTGTGCTTGTTATGTCTGTAGCAACTTGGGCACAACCACAAATGATCCAACGTCACTTTGCTCTTTCCAATAAAAAAGATTTGAAAAGAACTGCCATCATCGCCACTGTTATTATCTTTATCCTTGTTGCGGGCATGTTCTATATTGCCGCACTTTCACGCCTCATCTTGCCAAGCATCTCCCACCCCGACCAAGTTGTGGCCACCCTCACTGACATGCTTTTACCTGAACTTGGACAACAACTCTTTATTTTGGCAGTTATTTCAGCTTCACTTTCCACAACCACCGCTCTTTACCACATCGCCTCTTCCTCCTTTGTGGAAGACACCACTGGCAAACCGGCCGCAAAAATTTCTTGGCTTGTAGGCATCGTGCTTTGTGTAGTGGTCAGTGCCTTGGCGGCTAACATGGAAGGACAGCTCATCGCCCTTTTATGCACCACCGCATGGAGTGTTATCGGCGCCACCGCCATGATTCCTTATGTCGCTCTTGTGAAATTCAAAATTTCTCATTCCGCTGCAGCTTGGTACAGCGCTTTGACAGGCTTTGGCGTGTGCGTATTCTGGTATTTGGCTATTGCGCCTTCCACCAAAATCATCGACGCAGTTCTCCTCCAAGGTACCATGGCAAGCCTCCCTCCCTTCCTCGTGGGTACCGTGGCTTCCATCCCTGTATTTATGCTTTGCTATAAATGCAGCACCACAAAAATAAAAAACGAAGCCATGAGCGTATAAGGATTTACGTTTAAGTTTATTTTTATGTTGGGAGAGGGAAAACCCATTTTTTGAAAAAAATGGAGTTTTCCCCCTCCCAAAC
>CAYJHY010000070.1:0-8758 GCA_964369875.1 uncultured Mailhella sp. | reverse complement strand
CCACCGCCGCTTCCAAAATTTTGGAAAACTTCACGCCTCCTTATTCGGCTTACGTTGTAGAACAGCTCGAAGAAGCCGGTGCCATTATTCTTGGAAAAAACAATATGGACGAATTCGCCATGGGCAGTGCCTGTGACAATTCAGCCTATAAGCCATGCTTCAACCCTTGGGATATTGAAAGGGTTCCCGGTGGATCAAGCGGTGGCTCTGCGGTTTCTGTGGCCTCTTGCCAAAACTTTGCTTCCCTCGGTACCGATACAGGCGGTTCCATTCGCCAACCTGCCGCTCTTTGCGGAATTGTAGGTCTCAAGCCTACATACGGACGTATTTCACGTTATGGTCTTCTTGCCTACGCTTCTTCGTTTGACCAAATAGGCCCCTTTGCCCGTAGCGTGGAAGATTGTGCCCTTATGCTTTCTGTTATCGCAGGACACGACAAGCGTGACAGCACCTCTTCCCCTGTGGATAAAGAAAATTACCACGAAAATCTTAACGAGCAAAAAAGCCTTCAAGGCGTCACCCTCGGGCTTCCCAAAGAATTTTTTGAAAGTCAAAGTCTCGATCCTGCCGTGGCCGCTGTTTGTCAAAACGCCATAGAAGAAGCGCAAAAACTTGGAGCTACCATTAAAAGTATTTCCATGCCTCACATTGCTCACTCTATAGCCACCTACTATGTCATAGCTTCCGCTGAAGCCAGCTCTAACCTTGCTCGTTATGACGGTATCCGCTATGGACATCGCTCCGATAAAGCCACAAATCTCAACGAGCTCTATATTATGTCACGTACAGAAGGTTTTGGCGAAGAAGTACAAAGAAGAATTCTTCTCGGAACATATGTGCTTTCCGCTGGCTATTATGACGCATATTATAAAAAAGCCGCACAAGTGCGTTCTCTTATCCGTCAAGACTACCAAAACGCCTTGAAAGAATGTGACGCCCTTTTAGCGCCTGTTTCCCCCATAGTGGCGTGGAAAAATGGCAGTGTGAAGGACCCCTTGCAAATGTATCTTATGGATATTTTCACCCTTTCCCTAAACCTTGCAGGCCTTCCCGGACTTTCCATACCTGTCGGCATGGCGGATAACCTCCCCGTCGGTATGCAACTTCTCGGCAACGCCTTTGCAGAAGCGAAACTATTGAATATCGGGCACGTCATGACCAAACATCTCGGAACCGACGGACAACACGCGCCTAAGTAAATTATGGTTTAGGATATAGTGTGTGATTTTTGGGAGGGGGAAAACCTATTTTTTGAAAAAAATAGCGTTTTCCCCCTCCCATACCCTCCCCCTTTCCACAAAAAACTTTAATATTATGTAGATTCTTTTTTGTTCATTAGGCGAGCGGGCTACGATACGTAACACCGAACGTTATACGAAAGTCAATAAGGAAAAAATATGAATTACCAAGCTTTTGCCCCAATGCCATTTTATCCGGGCCCTGTCACCATTCCTCAAGAAATTGCCAAAGCCATGTATGAAGATTTTGCTCCCCCTCGCTTTGGGATGGATTACACGAATCTTTATATTGATGTGGCAAAAAAAGTGCAAAACATGATTAATACAGAAAATGAAGTGATTTTCCCCGTCGGCGAAGCTATGCTCGGTCTTTGGGGGGCGCTCAAGTCATGTTTAAAAGCAGGCGATAAAGTCCTCACCGTGGGGACAGGTGTATTTGGCGACGGTTTTGCAGATATGGCGGAAACCTTGGGTTGTATTGTGGAAAAAGTGAGCTTGCCGTACAACAGTACGATTAATGCAGAAGCTTTGGAAATCATCGACGAAGCCATAAAAAGAGTGAACCCTGTTATGATAACAGCCGTTCACTGCGAAACTCCTTCAGGTACTTTAAACCCCTTGGAAGCTTTGGGACAGTTGAAAAAAGATCGCAACGTCCCTCTTTTTGTGGTGGATGCCGTGGCCAGTATCGGTGGTGCCCCTATCCATGCGGACGCTTGGAACTGTGATATTTTACTGGGAGGCTCACAAAAGTGTCTTTCTTGTCCTCCTTTTATGACTATTATGGCTGTCAGTGAAACCGCTTGGGAATATGCCAAAAAGGTTAATTATATAGGTTATGATAGTTTGCTTCCCTTCCATAATGCCCACACAAGTCCCACAAAATTCCCGTACACTCCTTGTTGGATGGGAATTAAAGGTTTGCATGCCGCTATGGAACTCATCGAAAAAGAAGGGCTTGAAAACGTGTATACTCGCCACGAAGATGTGGCCACCGTTTGCCGTCACGGCCTTGCAGAACTAGGCATCCCTCTATGGACCGCCGCCGACGCAGTAAATGCATCTACTGTAACCGCCGCTATGATTCCTGACGGTTACACCATCGACACTTGGAAAAAAGCCATTGCCGATAAAGGTCTTATCGTAGGCGGTAGCTTCGGGCCGATGGACGGAAAAGTTTTCCGCTTAGGTCATATGGGCGCACAAGCCAACATGAAAAACATGAAAAACGCTCTTAACGTTATGGCACAAGTCTTGGGCAAATAAGTTTATAACTAAATATATTAATAAAATAATACTAAAAAACTGCAAAAAATAAACACAAAAGGTGTAATTTTTTGCAGTTTTTGACTTTTATAGCTTTTGTTTTAATGATGTTTGGCAATCTAATGAATATTCATATGCCGTATGATATTTTTTATTAAACAAGCATATTTTACATATTAAAGTTTTTTGAAGGGGGTTTGGGGGAAAATTTTTTACAAAAAATTTTCCCCCAAAAAACTCAAACTTAAACTAAATACCTTATGACTTATTTTGCCAACTGGTTGTTGATAAGGTCAAAGAGTTGGTTTGGAACAATGGGTTTTGCGATATGTCCATCCATGCCCGCCTCATAACTTTTTTGGATATCTTCAGGGCGCACATTGGCGGTCATGGCAAAAATCGGAACACTAAGCACATCGCTGGCGTTTTGGGGAACATCTTGAAGTTTTCGAATTTGTTTACTGGTTTCGTAACCATCCATTTCGGGCATTTGAATATCCATAAAAATTATTTGATAGGGATATTTTTTAATTTTCTCAATGGCTTCCATGCCACTTTGGGCAACATGCACGCCAACGCCCATCTTTCTGAGCAGAGCAGAGGAAACCTCAAGGTTGATTTTATTGTCATCAACTACAAGCGCCAATGTACTTTCTTGAATTTGAGTGGGAGGACTGAACTTCTTTTGCTGTTCCAATACATGGTTATCGGTTACAATTTCCAAATTTAACGTAAGGTGGAAGCAAACACCGCCCTCCGATTTTGGATTAACCAACAGTTTTCCTTGCATTTCTTCCGTAAGCATTTTTGCAACTCCAAACCCGATGTAAGAACCTTTAAAGTACTGGTTTTGTGAGGCACTGAAGTTGTAAGTAAGAGAGGTTAACTTTTTAATATCTTCTTGGTTAACCATGACCGTGTTTTGGTCGCAAACTTCAAAAGACACACTCATGGTTTCGAGTGATCCTGTTTGTGGTGTAATAAGCGAATTACGTTTGACTAAAATACTAATTGCACCATGCTCGGTTGTTTCCATGGCGTGATCCACAAGTATTTGTAAAATCTGGAAAACACGTGGAGGGTCACCAAGCACAATATCCGGAATATCGTCATCTTTGTTGATGATGATTTCAATTTCTTTGATATTACGTGCCATGGTCGTGTAAATTTTTAGGTTTTCCAAGAGTTCAGACAGAGAAAAAGATTTTTTCTCAAGGCGTACGTTAGAGCTTTCAAAATTTGAACAATCAATAATATAATTGGAAATATTCAAAAGATTATAAGTGGAAAGACGAATTTTTTCCAACTGGCTGATTTGTTCGGGGGTTAGGTTATCGGTTTGAAAAACATGGGTAAATCCTAAAATCGCGTGTAATGGCGTGCGCAATTCTCTGCTGATTTCATTGGAGAAATTTATTTTGTTATGCAGAGTTTCTTGGGCGAGATCAATTGCTTCCGCCAGATATTGACTGTTTTCTTCCAAGTTGTGCTCCAATAGGTTTTCATATTGTTTCAGGTTTGAAATTTCATCTTGCATAGATTTTTTGAGTTCGTCAATACCATCTTTCAGTTTGCTGACTTCTTTGAAATTATTTGCGAAGGATATGCCGGAATTTTTGCTTTTGGGTTGCATGTCCTTTGCTTCATCGAGAAGTTGTTCTAAAGGATGAAGGGTATTATTCATAAAGTAATAAAAAATTCCGACAAGTGCAACAAAAATGATAATGGCAAAGATTACCAGTGAGGAAGTTGAGATGGTGTTATCAAATGCTATATTTTTTTCTTCCAAAAGCAAAAGGAAAGGCATGGGGGTCGTGCCGGTGGTTAGCCGAATAAAGCTATAGTAGAAGGTGTTTTGGTTCGCGGTGAAAGAGTATATCTCTTCGTCGGCATCGTGTTTTTTGCTGTTATTGACAATTTGCTGAAAGATTTTCTTGTGATTACAAATCAGACCGTCTTGCTGGCTTGTTCCGTCTATGGTATAACCGCTTTCCAGTTCTATTTTACCCGAACAAAGCATGGAAAGTTCAGAGGCGTTGCGGGCAACATAAAAACTAAGGATATTATATTGTGATTCTTCAAGTAAATAAAGAGAGCTGTTGAGGTTATCAAGTGTTGAGGACAGTAGGTTAAGAAAGGACGGAATAGTGGTGGTGATAAAATAGATGCCTTTTTTATCGCTCAATCCTTGGCCTATGGTGATAGCTTGTTGTTCAATACTTGTGAGCTGTTGATAGGGGAGAACGGAAACGTTCTTACTTGCTATCATTTCATGATACCACGCTTGGCCGGCGGGATTATAAGTGTTGCTGTACACCGTATTTTCGATGGGGGTAAAATCCCCTGAAAAATAGTGAATTTGTACGGACTGGTTTTGTTCATAGGTTTCAAATCTATGCAAAACGCCATAGACGGCATCCGAAGGAGCGTTTAGGTTGTTAGGGTTGGCATTGAGTTGCAAAACATTGAACGCAAGTAAAACTTGACCTCCGTTATAAGCATAACCCAAAGAATAAATTTTGGGATAGGCGGCCAGTATATTCAGGCTGGGGGTAATGAATTGCTCAAGTATTTTCTCTTTTTCTTGCGTGTCAAAATCGCTAAAAAATGGGATAGAAATGCCTGCATTACTGAGTCGCACCAGAGGGGAAAGGCGTTCATCACTTCTTTGTTGTAAAACTTCTCTGTTATAAGCAAAGGTTTGCTCAATGGCTTTTTCTTTTATATTACTTTTTTCAAAATAAACATAGATACCAAAAGCAACAACGAGCGACATGGCGATGAGGGCTAGCCAAAAACTGGCTAAAACGGGCAGTGGGAAGGGACGACTGGATATTTTTTTCAACATAAAACACCAACCTTTGTCAATGTGTGGGGTATTTTCGCCGGAACTTATGAGCAGGGATTTCACCCAAGATATTAAATAAAGGATACTTTGACAGATAGCCTGTCAATGCAAAGGCTTGAAAAAACGACTGACGGACTGATTTTTTAACACTTATAATCGAGTACACGAGGATTATATAGAATTTTTTCCGAATGCACGTGGAAATATAGCGTAAAAACTCATAAACATTCAGGATAAGGCCAATGTGCAAAAATAAGGCTAAATATACTTACGGTGAAGTTGTAAACCACAGGTTTTAAAAAACGAGAAAATATTTTTGGAAGCTCAAATGGAAAGTGTATCCTCTTTCTGAAATTTTTGTTACAAAATCATTCATTACTTTTTTATAGAACTGAAAGAGGATACTTTGTGAAAAAGGGTTTACATAAGCTCAGCTTGGGAGCCTGTCATAAGGGTTTCCATGTCCAAAAGAATAAGAAGTTTATTGCTTAGATTACAAATACCTTCTATAAACTCCGAGCCGATTCCGGCAAAAACAGGTGGGGGAGGAGTGATGACACTTGTGGGGATACGTAAAACTTCTGAAACAGAGTCGACCAAAAATCCGATAAGTTGATTTTCCCAAAGGGTAACAATGATACGAGTCTTTTCGGTGTGTTCTACTTCCGGCATGCCGAAACGTTTGCGTAATCCCATAACGGGGAGCACTCGACCTCTAAGGTTAATAACCCCGACGATAAAATCGGGGGCATTGGGAACAGGAGTAATTTGAACGGAGCGGATAATTTCGCTGACGATAAGGATGTCAACACCAAATTCTTCTTCTTTTAGGCAAAACGTAACCAATTGCAAAATATTATCACTATCTTCAATGGGTAAGTTGGCGGTGGAACTGACATCTTCAATGGCATTGGTGGAATTCATGGCAATCTCCTTGTCTTGGCCTGATTGTATGCTACACGTGTTATTTTTATTTGGCTCTATAAGTCATTTACCGCTTTTATTATGACGTTATTTAAAAATAAAATCAAGCATTAATCCCGATGAATGCTTTAAAAAGTGTGATTACTTCTCAAGGCTTATTTCCGTAATGACACTTTCGATGATAGGGTCTCGGCCTAAAACACTTCGGAAAAAGCGGCGTAAATTAATACGTATATTTTCGGCAAGTTTGGATCTATCTTTAGGGTTTAAAAGCTCAAGTTGCTCAAAAATAATACATTGGGCTTCTTGTAAGTAATGGTTGTAATGCTGGGTGAAAACGAATCCCTTCGAGCTTATATGGGGCCCTTGGATAATTTCAAGCGTATCTTTATTAATGATAAGTGAAACAATAACAATACCTTCTGTTGAAAGGATACGGCGTTCTTTGAGCAGTATTCTGCCAACATCCCCAACACCTTTACCGTCTACCAAGACGCAATCTACGGCTACTTTTTCCTCGACTACTTCTCTGTCCGCAAAAAGGCAAATCGGTTGCCCGTCTTCCAAAACGCGGGCATTTTCCACCCCACAAGTTCTGGCAAGGTCTGCATGCTGAGACATGTGTCTGAATTCGCCGTGTACGGGGATAAAAAGGTCAGGTTTTGCGATATTGAGAACCGTCATAAGTTCGTCATGGCAGGCGTGTCCTGTTGCATGGATTACATATTTTTTATCATGAAACACGGTGGCGCCTTGTCGATACATTTGGTTAATCACTTTGGAAACGGCTTTGGCATTTCCGGGAATAACTCTTGAGGACATAATAACCGTGTCGCCTTTTTGTAAGGCCAGTTTTTTATGGTCACCGTGAGCAATTCTTGTTAGGGCAGAGAGGGCTTCTCCTTGGGTGCCGGTTGCAAGTACAACGGTGTTGGCGCGGTCATCGTCAGGCAAATGTTCACTTTCATAGTAGACATTTTTTGCACTGAGCATGCCAAGTCTTTCGGCAATATGAATGTTGGTGGAAAGGCTTCTTCCGCTGACAATAACTTTTTTTCCAAACTTTTGTGCCAAGCTGATAACATTATAAATACGCTGAATATGGCTTGCAAAAAGTGCGATAACAATACGCCCTTCGGTTATTTCGAAAAGGGTTTCAAGAGACTGTCTGACCTCGCTTTCGGAGCGAGAATGTCCGTCAATTTCCACATTGGTGGAGTCGGAAAGCAAAAGACGTAAACCATCTTGGCTAAATTCACGTAAATCATATAAAAAAGCACAGGTGGAATCTATAGGATAATCGTCTGAATCTTTATCAAGTTTAAAGTCTCCCGTATGAACAATTTTGCCGATGGGGCTTTCCATGAAAAAGGAAAAACCGCCGGGGATGGAGTGGCAAACGGGGATGGCTTGAATTTTTATACTGCCAATATCGATTGTGTCGTAAGGCTCAAGAACCACAAGTTCAACTCTGTCTATAAGCTCTCTCTCGGTCAGTTTATGTTCCACAAGGCCGAGGGTAAAGGCAGAACCATATATTTTAATATTACGCACGACTTGTAAGAGCCACGGAATAGCTCCTATATGATCCTCGTGACCGTGGGTAAGCACAAGGCCTAAAATTTTATCTTTTTCTGTGGCCAAAGAGTCAAAACGGGGGATGACAACATCCACACCGAGGTGATTGTCGTCAGGGAACATAAGACCACAGTCGAGCAAAAAGATGCCCTCTTCGGTTTCCCATTTTTGGCAATTAAGGCCAATTTCTCCCAGTCCGCCCAAGGGGGTTATGCGTATGAAGGCTTCGGTCATTGTTTTTTATATCCTTTGGATATGTTTTTATGATGATTTTTCTGTTTTGGTTAATCCTTTTTGTATCTTATTTTTTGTTAAATAACAAGGAAAAGCCCACAGTAAATTTATTTTTTCGTAAATTTATTCCCATGTTTGAATTTTGGTGTTTTATATTTTTTTATAAATGAAAAGAAAGGATAGTATGGTAAAAAATTCAGAATTGCTTACTTTTTTCTCCTTGCATAGGAAATAAAAATGTGTTAAGTAGATACAATGGTTTTGCGCTTGGATTAATGCAAGAGACTAAGCTTATTTTATAGAGAGGGACAGATTTTAGTGTTAGAAAAAATAGTGGATAATATAAAGGGGCTGACATTAGCTAATCAAATTACTTTGTTTAGGGTTTTGATAATACCTTTTATTCTTGCGCTATTATATTTTGAGACGGAAATTTCTACCTTTTTTGCTTGTTTTTTGTTTATTCTTGCCTCCATCAGTGACTATCTTGATGGATATTATGCCAGAAAATCAGGGGAAGTAACTACTCTTGGCAAGTTTTTGGATCCTTTGGCCGATAAGCTTTTGGTTTGCACTGTGCTTGTTCAAATGGTTGCCCTTGGTTGGGTTCCTGCCTTTGTTGTTAATATTATATTGGTTCGTGAGCTTGCTGTCACAGGACTTCGAGCTA
>CAYJHY010000069.1:0-8798 GCA_964369875.1 uncultured Mailhella sp. | reverse complement strand
CGGTTTTCTGTTATATGGATCCCAATAAGCGTGCCGAAGCTCAAAAAATGTTGCGCTATGTTATGCATGAAAGTGCGGGATGGGACAGAAAATCTACCTTTGAAACGTTTGTTTCCAGATTACGCAATCCGTCCAAGCATCATATTTTTTATAGCTATGCTCGAGGAACATCGCCCGAAAATGGATATTCCATGTCCGTGGATAATTATTCGCTCAATATTGTGAAAATCAGAAAAGAAAGCGACTACACTAAAGTTATGTTACAAAGCAGTGGGGCAGACAGCCCGAGACCTATTTGGGTGCAACTGTTTGATGACGGTAAATGGTATGTCACCAATAATGCTTCAAGCTATGTGGGCGTTCGTGAGCCGAAGGTTGGAGCCGATAATAGCCATGATGCTGATTATGACTAGGGCTCTGCGTAGGCTAAAAATCTTTATATCATATAAAGGCAATCTAAAGGGGGAAACCAAGGACTTTGTCCTAGTTTTTCCCCTTTAGAATACCCCCTTCCTTACCTTTGGTCGCCTCTCAGGCTGCGCCTTCGGGTTTCCTGCGATGATGAAGATATTTACGTTGTATATTGTTTTTCAACGAACTTTGTTTTCTCGGTAGATAAATACAAAATGTTTATTATGAAAAATTAATCAGACTACTCGTAATGTACAAAAAATATTTTCATGTATAATTCATTAAACTCTAGCTGTTAACGTATTGTTACTAAAAAGTTTTGTGGGGGAGAGCTCGAGAGAAGAGAACCAAAAGTTCCCCTTCTCGGAAAAACAATTTAGAAACATACTCTAGAGTGCGTTTCTTGTATTAACTAACAAGCCCTCGCAAAACAAATTTTGTGAGGGCTTGTTTGTTTGACCTTACAGATGGCGCTTGGGGCTACGTCCTTGTAGCCCACTCGCTCGAACTCACAAAAAGCGTGGTTTTTGTTTTGTTCGCACTGCGTGGCTCTGCATATCCTATGCAGATTTTGTGTATAAAATAAAGCTTGCTTATATTAAAGTTTTTTGAGGAAAGGGGGAGGGTTTGGGAGGGGGAAAACTCCCTTTTGTACACAAAAGGGGTTTTCCCTCTCCCAACAAAAACAAAAACAAAAACAAAAACTACATCTTACTTAGTTGAAATCCAGCCGTTTCCGATAACATGCACAACCATTTCCATGGTGGTTTTGCAACCTGATTTTATAAGCATATTTTCTACATGTCTCTTGACGGTGCCGGAGCTGATTTTTAGACTGTCGGCAATTTCTTTTTTATTATAGGATTTACAAAGAAGCCTAAGTACTTCGAGTTCTCGTTCGCTAAACGGTGATTCACCTGTAATGGTTGGGATTTGCATAAGCGGTGGAAAAATTTTTTTCCCTGTCATAACACCACGTATGGTTTTTAGAAATTCGGGAAGGGGTTTACTTTTTGAAACAAAGGCATCTGCATTGGCGTTTTGTGCTTCCGGAATATAGGAAATTTCGTCAAATCCTGACATGGCAATAACTTTGATATCCGGAAAAAATCTTTTGATTTTTTTGGTAAGCTCTATTCCTGAGTAAGCGTTTTCCATAGAGATATCGGTTAAAATAATATCAGGCATATTTGTATCGTTGAGCTCCTTTTGTTCGCAAAAAAGATATTCAATCATGTCACTTTTTGTATATCCCGCAATAAAGCGCATATCATCTTGCTTGTCAATAATACTACTAAAAGCATCTAAAACAGCCTTATGATCATCTATGATCATTACTTTAATCACTTTTTATTCCTCACTATACTGATAATAATGGCAAAATCCGGTTCGTATTCTATGCGTAGGTTTGCCCCCATGCTTTTGATTCTTTCACGAATCCCGTGAAGCCCGTCTCCTTCGCGAAGAGGTTGACTTGGAGGGGAACCATTATTTGTAATGGTGCACATATAGAGTAGATCCGTTGACGAAATGCGAGCCAAAATAAGGCTTGCCCGACCGTGTCGCACGGCATTTGTACAGGTTTCTCTTAGGATATAAAGGAGTAAGAAAGCAATATCTTTCTCTTTTGGCAACTCACCGTCAAGTTCTATAACAAGTCCAATGTTTTCAAAGTGCTTATAAAGTTCACTATAGAAAACTTGAGGGTTGTCTTGATCTTGATTTTTAATTTGTTCAACAATATTAAGTAAAAGGGGGAGAAGTTGTTTTGTGTTGGGAAACTCTTGGCTTTGCAAGAGATGCTGCAACGTGGTTAACCGTTGCCCCATAATATCGTGGACATGGTTTTTGATGCGTAAAAATTCTTGCTCTTTACGTGCTAGGTGTACATTAAGCGTTGGATTAATATTACCATTGTTTGGTTCGTATTGAGTTTCTAGTTCCTTATTAGACAAGCGGTAGTTTTTGGGAACTTTTTTAAAGGAAAGAGTGTGTAAAGCATTTTCTTCCCAATGTTTATGCAGGTAAGAATATGCAGGCAAAGGAACTTCCATCATAATATCTTCAAGCCAATTGGTTGCCGATAAATTTTTAATATCCTCATTGGTTACGATTGAAAAATTAACTGTTTCTTCGTCGCTGTATATTCTGATAAGCAATTGTGTACAGTGAAAGTCTATACTTTTTTCTGCAATAAATGATAAAAATTTATACATAACAAAAGCTTGGGCTGTGCTAACGTTTTCTGTAAGTTCACAGGAAACAGACATTTTTATATTATTATTTTGTATAGTATCACGTAGTTCGTAGATGCTGTTAATGAAATCTTGAATTTTTATATCTTGTTGATATAGGGTATTGATAAGCAAAATACTTTCCCGTTTGATGGCGCCCGTAATGACATTAATTTTACTGACAACCACTTTGGGGGACTGATTTTGTGCTAACTCTTCTAACAGGGTTTCAATTTTTTCTATGCCGTTTTTTAAGATGCGATCTATATTTCTATAAACAGCTCTTTCAATGATAAAGTTTGAGAGTTCATTGGTTTTTTGCTTGTAATGGTTTGAAAAATCAGTGTTTTTATTTTTCTCGCTTTGTTTGTTGGATGGTGTGTTATGAGTAATGTTTGAAAAATGTATATGATAAGTACCGAGCGTACTTTTTGTATTATCCGAATCATGTGCCGTATTTTGTGAATGGTTATTTTCACAATAACTAAGTGCTTCATGATATTTTCTTTGTTTTACTTTTCTTAAAGCGTAAACGGTAAAGAGTAAAAAAAGTAAAACACAATAAGGCCAAAAACTGATCACCGTATCCCCTTATAAAATAAAACGTGAGTATTTGCACAGGTTTTTCTACTTGCAAGCAGGGCAAGAAGAACTGTTGATAACATTACTTTTAGATTATGTTCATTAATCTATTAGAGGGGGTATGTCAATGTGCCACTAAGCACATTTTGCGTAAAAAAAACAATTTTTATGAGATTTTGGGGGGTTAGATGGAGAAAATCGCGTGAAGGGCAGAATCTAGATGAAAACTAAATGTATTTATCGGGTAAATTATTTGGAATCTCTGCAAAAATTTTTGTTGAGCCGAAAAGAGTGACTGCGAAGCTGATATGATCGCAATCCAAAAAGGCAAGCTTTGTTGTTACAGCTAGTTGATTGAGTTTTGTATCTTTCACAGCGTACTTTTACTTTATTAGGTTATAATAATAACATGAAGCAGATCATAAAATATAACAAAGTAGAAATAAGAAGTGGGTATTGGGAGGGAGAAAGGCTTGGGCTAAGCCTCCCTTTCTCCCAACGACAGCTCGTGAAAGATGAATTCTAAGCTAAAAAAGCAACATTGCATACTTTGCTGTTTTTACATAAAAGCAACAAGGTTGGTGGGTTATAAGGCTTTAGGCGCAGACCAATCCCTTTTCCATTACTTGAACGACAAGCTCTATGCTTGACTTGCAACCGGCTTTAGAAAGCATGTTTTCTACATGCCTTTTGACTGTACCTTGGCTAATGTTCAGTTGTTCAGAAATTTCTTTTTTCTTATAGGATTTACATAAAAGTCTAAGAACTTCGAGTTCACGACCACTAAAGTTAACAGTACCATTACTTGTATTGACTTCGACTGCGCTCGGAAAAACCTTTTCTCCGCTCATCACAGTTCTTATGGTGGACAGAAGCTCTGACAATGGACGAGATTTAGAAACAAAGGCATCTGCACCCGCATTTTTTGCTTCCGGAATATGGGCAATATCATTAAAACTTGACATAGTAACAATTTTTATTTGTGGACAACTTTGTTTGATTTTTTGTGTAAGTTTAATCCCACTGTCTTTTTGCTCTACATATACAGCTGTAAGCAAAATATCAGGCATGAGTTTTTCACATAATTCTTCGATATGATGACTGTTGGCAGAACCGGCGATACATTCCATATCGTCTTGCCTGTCGATAACATTACTAAAAGCATCCAAGACAGCTTCGTGTCCATCAATAATCATAACCTTAATCATGTTGCCTCCTTCGCTTAGAAGAATTGAACGCTACAATTGGTATAATAACTTACTTACATAACTCCTACCGTGCACATTGTGAAGATGAGCTGTTTTCTCAGGCCATACTCTATAGTAAAAAGCGTATGAGGCTGTGAGAAAAAAAGTGCAAGGCGTTTATATTTTCCATCTGGAATATGACTAAAGAGTAACATAAATTTTAAAGGAGGAATCATTCTTGCAATGAATAAGCGAATAAAAAACAAAAAAAAAGAGAAAAATTCTAAAAAAATACCTCATTACAAAGATGAAGCTTGTGATAATTTTCAATAAATTTAGTGTGATGCAGTATTGTTGTGAGTGTGTTACAAAATATGAATGAGGAAATATTTAACTTCATTAATCCAGATTAATGAAACATGAATGAGACACATATCTCATGAATGAGATGAGAGCGTATACATATAAAACCTCTTTTCAGTTTTCTTTGCGTCAGATTTTATTTACTTTGAAGGGAATGTACTTTTATGTACATTCCCTTCAAAATAGTCTCATCTTATCAATGATTTTACTTGGTAATATGATGAAATGATAAGGAAAAATTCTCCCGTGATTTGAAATAGGTTCTACTCATTGTCATAAAACTTTGAAGAACCAACCATCATTTGGATATAAACCATAAGTTCCTTATAAGAGGATACATAAAGTTTGCCATAAATATTTCTGTTATGGGTTCGCACGGTGTTTATAGATACATTAAGCTCATCAGCTACATCATGTGCAGTCTTTTTTTGCATATACAGTTCAAAAACTTTTCTTTCTGACTTTGTGAGGGTGCTTAATTGTTCAATAAACGTATGGTAGGCGGTAATGTCAGCCTGTAAACTTTGTTCGTGCTCAGCACCTAAGTTTTCTGTACCTTCTTCAACTTGCTGAGCTCCTTGTTTCTTTTTCAGAATAAGCTCTTGTTCTTTCTTTTTAATATGTTCGATAAGGTCATTAAATTCCTGAATATCGGTTTTAAGCTCAGTCCCTTCTTTTATTTTCTTAAACGAGCGAAGAATAGGAGAGGAAACTCGGTAAACCAAGACGTAGGAAAGCCCAAAGGCAATAACAACAAAAAATGCAAAAAATAAAAAGACAAAAATATTATTTTTAAAAATTAATTCTTCTTCGACTTCTTTGGGGAGAATAGCGGCAATATGCCATTTTGTTGAAGAGCTCTCTAGGTTGATAGCTGAAGGATTAAAATCTTGGATTTTGGCAATATAGTTGAGTTCTCCATTACTGAATGTATCATAAAACTGTCTGTCACCCACCCCAAAAATCGTATCTTGGTGAGAAGTGAGGGCGTAATTTCCGTGGGAGAAGTATCGGTCTAAATTAAAAGTGTGGGGATCTTCGTCTAAATGTTCCAAAGCAATAAGTCCAACAATGGCATCAACTGAGGGTTGTATATGTCTATGCACAAGATTGTATAATAAAGAGCTGATTTCAAGGCCGGTCATACCATAAATTTGTCCGTCCTTACCAATCAATGGTGTAGCGACCAAAATAACTTTTTCCCAAGTATTCTTAATAAAATGGGGCTGTAAAAAAGCATATCGTTTGTCAACAGGAACGTGTTTGAAGTCGTATTTATAGGTATGAGACATGCATTCGGCTTGGTCAAATTCCATTTCCCACATATTATGAAGCTCTATATCATTATAATCGGCAACGACAGGAAGACCTCGAAGTAAAAAAATGGTAGGGTTTAAATCATTAAAGTTGTTGAGATTACTAATCTTTATATAAACGCCACTACAAGTTTTAATGGAGTTTGTTAAAGAAGAGTTTATGGTCGCGTTGAGTGATAAAAAAGCCCCGCTGGACTTTGATGTAAGCAAAGAAGACTCAAGAATTTTACTGGTTCTTGTTTCAATTTCTGTGATGACTTTTGGGTTATCTGTTACCAATTCAAAAGAAGTGATGCTATTTTCCTGCAAAATGGCTTCAATTTCGTCTACAATATTTTTATTCAGTTGAACGCTGTAGGCGGCGATATTATCAAACTGATGGGAAACACTTTTTTCGTAATTAGTAAGATAATTATCTAAGGCATCGGCTATTTTAACTTTTGGAGCATCCAAAATATTAAAAATATAGAACAAGGGCAGAATGCAAAACACCATTGTAGCAATGAGCGTAGCAAAGCTTAAAAACAGTCGAACACGAAGAGAATACGTATTTTTGTGTTTATTGGAAAAAAAGACAAAAAACCTAAGCATTAAGTTCTTTCCTTCATGAGTTCATTAAGCGTTTTTTCTAAGTCTGTGAAGGCGTTATCGATAAGGCTGTTAAGAAGTTCTTCGCTCTTAGATTCTGAATTAATCCATTGTTTATGGTAGTTTCCAATAACATCACGCAAAGCTTTTGGGAAAACTTGTTCGATTTCACCGTAATAATGTTCAGTCGGAGCGGTGATAAAAGAATTTTCTTGATAAATTTTCACCATGGCCTGGTAAAGGGATTTATAACGATCTCTTGGGAATTCGAAACTGTCAAATTCAGAATGGAGTCTTTCAAAATCATTTTTACGCACAGGTAAATACCCGCTTTTCAAGGCGAGTTCTAAGTTGATATCTTCGGAGGTAATCCATTTGCAAAAAAGTGCTGCAGCCCTTTCTCTTTCCTCAGTAGATTTTAATGCCACAAGGCCTGATCCTCGTTGTATGGCAATACGTTTCGAGCCCTCGAAATAGGGAACAGGTAAAGCTTTTACTCTGAGTGGTGCTACAGTATTGTCCGCATATGTGACTATGTCTTTGAAATATAATACACTTGCACTTGATTCAATTCCGGAAATAGCTGCATCAATCATGATTGCTTTTGTAGCAAACCCAGGCATAAGGCAAACCTCCCCTCTTATACCGGAACGGAGCAAGGGAGTCATTGCTTGTATAAAATGTGGATTTTTCCAGTCTATAGCACCGTCTTTAAACGTGGATGAGCCGGAGGCCAGCGTATTGAGCATAGGGTATTGTATCCATTCATCATGCATAAAAAAGGATTTTCCACCCGACCAGTTATAATACGCTTCGGTGGTTTTATAGAATTTTTCAAAAGTGACCAAATCCTCGTAGCTATGGTTTGTTTCGCTAGCGAATTTTTCAAAGGCATCGGCATTGATGAATAAGGCATTGGTTGATTTAAAAATAGGAAAAATAAGGAGGTTGTTTCCAAACCTACCTTCTTCTAAAAATGTTGGAACATAGATATCAAGTTCTTCTTTTGTAAAATATTCAGACCAGTCAAGAGCGTGCTCAGTGCCCATAGATTCTAAGGTTTTTGGGTAACAGGTAAAAAGATCGGGCAGATCGGGAGCACCAACCTTGTTTCTGCCTGCAGCTACAAGTGCATCATGAATTGCAGAAGAGTTCGTAACAGATGTTACAACAATTTTAACACCATTTTCCTTGCCTACACTTTGATTAAAACGTTCAATAACAGCGTTTAAAGGGGAATTTATTTGTGCACCGTAAACGTGCCAAAAGGTAAGGGTTATAAGTTGTTGAGAGGATTTAGCATTGTTTTCACAGGCGCTTAAGAAAAAGCTCAAAAAAAAGGATAAAAAGGTGATTTTCGTTAGAAATTGTTTCTTATGCATTTTGTACCTCATTACTATCTCAAACATAAGTGTCTGTATTAACAAATGTTATAACATTTTATGCTTATTAAATAAAACAATAAAATAGCGCTACAATAACTACAGAGTACACATTAGAAATGTTCTCTTATGTAATTATTGCTTTCTACTTGAGTGATTATGCAGAGTTTTCAAATTATAAGTTTACAATAATGACCAATTATATGTTATTTTTTTGCTATTGTCCAACGAGAAATACGAGATAAAGATAAAAAGTATTATTTTTAGAAAAAATGTAACAGTTCGGCTGAGTTTACGAGTGTTGTAGTTTGCCGATGCATTTACTGAACGTACTGAGTGCTTTTGGGGGAAGAGGACTCTTACCTTAGAATCTTCTCCTAAAAAAGGAACAAATAAATAATTGACGGGAGTGATTAAATGACACGTCATTTCAATTTATAAATAAACTGCTTTTTTTGTAAAAAACTCTAAACTATTAAAGTTTTTTTTAGAAAAGTGGAGGGTTTGGGAGGGGGAAAACTCCCTTTTGTTTGATCTTGCGTTGACGCTCGGGACTACGTCCTGTAACCCACTCGCTCGAACTCACAAAAAGCGTGGTTTTTGTTTCGTTCGCACTGCGTGGCTCTGCATTGACCTTGCGTATGACGCTCGGGGCTACGTCCTGTAGCCCACTCGCTCGAACTCACAAAAAGCGTGGTTTTTGTTTCGTTCGCACTGCGTGGCTCTGCATTGACC
>CAYJHY010000068.1:0-8862 GCA_964369875.1 uncultured Mailhella sp. | reverse complement strand
CAAAAAAGCGTTTTTCCCCGCCCAAACCCTCCCCGTTTCCAAAAAAAACTTTAATTTTGCAGTATTTCCTTTGGGATTGAAAGGGGATAATTTATATCTTGGAATGACGCGAAATAATTCTTTCCTGAAAAAGCAAATAATTATTTCATACCTAAATTTAACAGGTAGAATACCGTCATCTCCTTTATGGTAAATGCAAATAGTCGGCCGAAAGGAAAGAAAGAGATGTCTTACTGTATCATGCTATACAATTATAAACATGATGTCAAAATATTTGTAAAAATGAGTTGCTAACAGGAATTCTTTGGGGTAACTTGTTATGTAATGAAAATAACATTAGCGATTAAGGTATACCATGTCAAAACAACAAGTGTTTTTATTGTATCTCATTCTCGTGTTTACATGGAGCATAAATTGGACGGTGATCAAGCTTGTGCTTGAAACGGTGCCTGTGTTTTGGACATCTGTTTTGCGTCATGGTATAGCCTTTGTAACTCTTTTTATCTTGCTTATTTTCTTGAAAAAATTGTCTTTGCCTCGTAAAGGAGATTGGCTTGGGATTGTGGTTATCGGTTTTTTTCAAATGGTTTTGATGGGGGTCTTTATGAATATCGGGGTCTCTTTGACTTCCGTCGGTCGCTCGTCTATTCTCATGTATTCCATGCCTCTTTGGGTAACACCCATAGCCTATTTTTATTTACGAGAACCTATAGATAAAATACAATTTTTTGGGGTGCTTTTAGGGCTTTTGGGTATCGCTATCTTGTTTAATCCTTTTGCAGAAAGAACAAATCCACACGAGATGTGGGGCAGTTTTTGTATGCTTCTCAGTTCTTTGTGTGGGGCACTCACTATTATTTTTATTAAAAAGTACGAATGGCGCTCAAGCCCTTTGCAATTATCCGTGTGGCAAAATCTATTGGCTACCACAGTAACTATGATTCTAGCTAGTTATAGTGAAGGCAAGCCTCATTTCAGCCTCACCCCAACGTTGACAGGGCAACTGTTTTATCTTGGGGTTTTGGCCACCGCCCTTGCTTTTTGGCTTTCCACCATATTAAGCCGGTATTTACCGGCAGTGGTCAATTCTTTGGGGCTTTTGGCTGTGCCTGTTGTGAGCATGATTATTTCTGCTATTTATCTCGGGGAAAGTTTTGACTTGGCGCTTATTTTGGCAACTGTTTGCATTATTGGGGGTATTGTGCTGGGATTCTTGCCAAGTTTGAAGAAATAAATCTCCTGTGTTTAGTCAGTAACAAGCTTAGAGCATTGACAAAATTATTTTTTATTGCAAAGGCTCTAAAATATATTTTCAAAGGCTATGACTCTCTTTTCTCATATACAATATCAACTATGCCATTATAATGAACAGAAGATTTTAGTTTGAGTTTGGTGTGGTAATTTGTTTCACTAAAAAGACGAATACCGTTCCCCAAAAGTGTTGGGATAACACTCACATGATATTCATCTATTAACCCTTTTTCGTGGAATTGTGCTATAATATGAGCTCCGCCACAAAGCCAAACTCTATCTTTTTTATTTTCTTTCAGTCGCATCGCCAAAGCTTCTGCACTTTCATTTATAAAGCTGATTTCATCGGTATCTTCACACGCTCTGTGCGTAAACACATAGCTTTGTTTATTCTTATACGGCCATTCATGGGGAGACAATACGGTAATAATTTGATTATATGTGGAATATCCTAATATTACTGTATCAATGCTTTCAAAAAATGCAGGATAGCTTCCCATATTCTCAGGGTCGCTTCCATCTCCGCCAAGCCAATCGACTTTATCATCTTTTGTAGCGATATAACCGTCCAAACTCATGGCAATATAAGCAATAATTTTCATATTTTCCTCTTTTGTAATATATCCTTCAAAAACACGTTACTCTCATTTGAGGAGTTTCACCCTCATACTCCCCGACAAATAAAAGAGGAGGAAGATTCCCTTTGGAAACCTCGTAAAAAGAAAAAAGCTGAGGGGGCTTGGGGGAAATCATTTCCCCCAAAAAAAGAAAAATAAACAAATGAGATTGTGGATGTATTATCCAAGGATTTCTTTAACGTATTCGACTGTTCCGTTAACCTGATAATTACTGCCACTCAAACTAAGAGCCATAAAGTTTTCATCAGGAACTTCAAAAGGCGCTTTGATACCGAAAAGGCTTGCGGGCTTATAGCCTACTCGAGGATAATATTTTTCACTACCCAAAACAACAATAATATCAAAGCCTAAATCTTTTGCTGTCTCATGCGCTTTTTTCATAAGTGCAGTACCGACACCTTTTCTTTGCGCATGCGGAGCAACAGAAAGAGGAGCAAGCGCAAGCCCGCATGTTTCGCCGATTTGTGCCTTTGTAAAAATGATATGTCCGAGAATTTCGTTGTTTTCTTCTGCCACCAGAGAAAGTTCTTTAATAAAGCCATTGCTGTTTCTGAGGCGTCCGACCAAATCTTGCTCGGTGCCGTCAGAATGCTCGGCAGATGCAAAGGCTGTTTTGACAACGTTGTATACAGCTTCGTAATCTTTTATTTCTTCTTGTCTGATAACCATTTGTTATATCCTTACGGTGTGTATTGTTAGATTCTAAGATTGTGCATTTCTGGGTGTTGTAATTATATTTTAATCGCTTTTGTGGCGATATTTGAAAGAATATGTTTATCAAGTACCTCAGAACGGCATATATCTTCATAAAAACCTGTTATAGCAAAACCGGCGTCGGTTTGTCCACCGATGAGAGTTTCAAGAGTGTGGCCATACTCCAAGGTATCGTTATTGGCAATTCGTTCTTCAATTTGACCATTCTTCAAGTCTTGTGCCCGACACTTTATCCCAAGCAATGCTGTTATGTTTTATGATGTTCATGTATTTCACTTTATATTTTTACCATGATGTTTATTTATGAAAAATTTTTTTGAGGAAAGGGAAATTCTCCCACTTAAAATAAACAAATTTGAATGACTCGTATCATGTACACAATATATTCTTTTTTCTTTACTATCGTCCACTTTTTTTCTACTCTTTTTTTGGATGTTTTTCCCTTAAATTGTAAATTTTGAATGATAAAGAAGATAATAATGGAACAAATTGACTTACTTTATATAATTAGCATGATTGGAACATTTTCCTTTGCTATCTCAGGCGCACTCATGGGCTTTAAGAAAAACATGGATGCCTACGGCATGTTTATCCTTGCTTTTGTAACCACAGCGGGAGGCGGTACTTTGCGGGACATGATGCTTGGCAGACTTCCTCCTTTTGTGCTGGTGGATGAAACCTATGTCCTTGCTTCCATACTTGTCACCTTTATCGTTCTTTTAATGCCAAAAACCGTGGAGCGCAACGTTTTTTTGCTGAATTTAAGTGATGCTATCGGTCTTGGTGTTTTTACAGGTATTGGCGCAAGCGTGGCCCTAGCCGAAGGAATTAATGGTTACGGCGCTATTCTTTTGGGCGTCACCACTGCAACAGTAGGCGGTATGATACGAGATGTTTTAGCAGGGGAAGTTCCGTTTGTCTTGCAAAAAGAAGTTTATGCTTCTGCCAGTGTGCTTGGCGGAACGATGTTTCTGGGGCTTGAATATATTGAACTGAACCTACAAATAAACATATTGCTCACTTCAGCATTTACCACAATTTTTAGGCTTCTTTGCATGCATTTTGATATACAACTCCCAAAAAATCTTAGCAAAGTTCGTAAAGATCCTACAAAATAACTTTATATTTCTAGAGTGTGTTTCTGAATTATTTTTCCGAGTGAGGGAACTTTTGGAAAAGTTCTCTCCTCCCAAGAAGTAATAATTTGTAATTACGGCAATAAATATTTCTTTGAATGGCTTGCACCGAGCATAGGGTTTGGCTCCAGACATTCCGCCATGCGGTAGCCGGTTTCTATATAGTGTTCTCGCATAACTTGTTCAATTTTTGTGGTATTTCTTTCACGGATACAGTCTACAATTTTTTTATGACGCTCAAAAAAAGATTCCAATGATTGGCTTTGTTTCCACTCACGAAAATAAATATAGTGGGCTATATGCTTTTTGGTGAGGCTTGAAAAACTGTGCAAAACGCTGTTATCGTATTTTGCGCAAAGCAAATTGTGAAAGGTATTGTCCGCTTGCGAAAGGGCAAGCATATTATCATTGTTTTCAATAGGTAACATGTTATCTAAAGGCTCTTGATTTTTTTGAACCGCCTTATTTGCCTGCTCTAAAATACTTTCCAGTTGCATTAAATCTGACTCAAAAAAAAGATGCATGGACTGGGCAAGCGCATAACCTTCCACCACACCCGCCAACGTATAGCAATCAATAATTTCTTTTTTTGTCATTTTGGTAACGCTAAAACCTCTGCGTGGGAGCTGTTGCACAAAGCCGAGGCTTGCAAGCTCAAGTAAGGCTTCTCTTACAGGAGCACGGCTTGTTTCATATTTTTCTGCCAGCAAGCTCTCTCTCAGCTTTTCACCGGGAGTGTAGTCACCATTGATAATATCCGTAATAATATGATCGACTATCGTGCTTTTCTTCGTTCTATTTTGTTCTGATGTAATATATGTCATATCTTTACCATGCTTAGAAATTTTAAGACCAAAAATTATGTTGTCAGAGCTGTTATAAAGATTTTAAGAGTTCTGGGTACTGTATAATATATATCATAATTAACAGACAAAATCTATTATTATTTTCAAATATAAAAATTTTGAATGTTAATTTTCATATTTTGTCGACAAAATGTATTGACAAGAATACAATTTTAGCCAACAATATATTTACTTCAGAGCATTTCTAAAAAAGATCAATCAAAAAATGCTCTAAATTTATCATTCGAGCATAAGCAGATTGATAAGCAAAAAGCACGAATATAGTGAGCTTTGTTTACTCGTTAAATGAGTGTTTTTTAATATTATTCTGTCTTAGAACACGCGCAAGGAGCGAACGTATGAAAATTACCAAAGTCACCGCAAAAGCAATCAATATTCCATTCAATACCCCTTATCAGTGGTCTGTTGGGGGCTACCTTGGCATAACTAGAGTACTTGTTATTGTTGAAACCGACGAAGGCATTATCGGCTACGGTGAAGCGCCTTCTTGGGAATGTCAAGACGATATTAACAAACATATGGCGCCCAAACTTATCGGCTTAGATCCCCTTGATATTGCCGCTTGCGAAAATGTTTGTGTTCCTGAAATGAAAGTTTTAATGAATACCGACGGTATCTTACCCAGAATGTCTTTTGGCGGTATCGAGTTAGCTCTTTGGGATATTCGCGGTAAATTGTGGAATATGCCCATTTACAAACTGCTTGGCGGAGCTGTTCGCACAGAAGTTCCTTTCTGCGAATATTATTCTTGTCTCTTACCCAAAGGTCAATTCCAAGGCATCAACAACATCGATGAAATTGTGGACTATTGTCTCAAACGCAAAGAAGAATTTGGTTCAACCTATTTTGAAGGAAAATGTTCCACAGGCGATGTGAAAAAAGATATAAAACTCCTCAGGAAATTACGTGAAGCTTTAGGCGAAGACGCTATTTTGAGAATTGACGGCAATATGGCATGGTCGTTACCTTCTGCAATTGAGCTTTGTAAAGGTATTGAAGATTGTAATATTCGTCAATTTGAAGACCCTGTTTCCACTTTCTGGGAAATGGAAAAACTTCGCCGTCACACCGCCATTCCTTTTTCAACTCACAATCCCGACATTGCCTTGGCCGCACACCTTCGAGTGCCCGATACCTTCGTTATCAACACCACTGCCCTTGGTGGTATCAACAGAACCGTCGGCTTTATCAATGCTTGTGAGCGCATGGGCATTAATATTTCTTTCTATAGCGGTGACATGGGTATTGCAACCATGGTTTATGTGCATCTCTGCGCCGCCCTTTGGCATGTTCGTGAACCCAGCCAATCCTTGTTCCACTTCATGGAATTTGATATTATAAAAGGTGGGCCTTTTGCTCCCAAAAACAATATGGTCAGTATCCCCACCGCTCCCGGAATTGGCATTGAAATTGATGAAGATATGGTTAAATACGGTCATGAAATGTTCCTAAAAAACGGCGCCATCGATCAATATTATAACCCAAGTAATCCCGGTAAATATATCAGGCTTCCTTTGGCATAACAATAATAATTTATTATTGTTTACTATTTCTTATTTAATGGGAGGGGGAAAACCCCTTTTGTGTACAAAAGGGAGTTTTTCTCCTCCCAAAACCTCCCCCTTTCCTCAAAAAACTTTAATATTAATACGTATTTCCAACTAATTTCTATTTTGTTAACATATGCCAAAATTCTCTCCTTAAAATTAGAATTCAAAAACATCTCTACAATTAAAATTTAATGCGCAAAAATAGGAAGAAAAAAATATTCACCTATGCTATAAATGAATCGGTTTTATTCTTATACAAAATTGACAGGTGAATTCATGTATTTCAAATACGGCGACAAGGAACTGGAATATTTATCAAAAAAAGATAAAAAGCTTGCCGAAGCAATAAAGCAAATCGGGAGAATAGAAAGACCTCTCGACGAAGACTTGTTTTCGTCCGTTATACACCATATTGTAGGCCAACAAATTTCAGTCCCCGCCCTCAAAACGGTTTGGCAAAGAATGAAAGACTTCTTAGGGGAAGTTACCGCAGAAACTATCGCCCGTGCAGAAATAGACGCTTTGCAAAAATGTGGCATCACCTTTAAAAAAGCGGAATACATAAAATCATTCAGCGAAAATGTTCTCCGTAAAAATATTATTTTGGAAGAACTGTACGAAAAAAGTGATGAAGAAGTCATAAAAATATTATCCTCTATTAAAGGCATAGGCGTTTGGACTGCCGAAATGATTATGACATTTTCCATGGCAAGGCCTGACGTCATAAGCTATGGGGATCTTGCCATTGTGCGTGGCTTGCGTATGCTTTACAGGCACAAGGAGGTCACACCACAACTTTTTAACAAATACAAAAAGCGCTATTCCCCTTATGGAACCACAGCCGCCCTTTATATCTGGGCCATTGCGGCAGGAAGAATAGAAGGCCTTTCCGACCCGAAGCCACAGAAGTCATTGAAATCACAAAATTCACCGAAAAAAAAGGCGAAATAGCCATGCTGACCGATGAAGAAAAATGGGAAGCAACCATAAAGAATAATAGCCATTTTGACGGAATCTTTTTTTATGCCGTCAAAACCACAGGAATTTTTTGTAAGCCATCCTGTAGGTCAAAAGCGCCTAAGAAAGAAAATGTGTTGTTTTTCCATTCCGCAGAAGAAGCCCAGAAAATGAGATTTAGAGCCTGTAAACGCTGTAGAAGCGATTTATTGACCTATAATCCCGACCGAGAGCTTGCGAATCAAGTAAAAATAATACTTGATTCATTCTACACACAAAAAGACAGCATAAATGGTGAGATGAAGAAATTAGGCTTGTCTCAGAGACGATTAATCGATATCTTTGCCAATATATTTGGCGTAACACCAAATACGTATGTACTTTTGTTAAGGTTGGCAGAGGCTAAAAGGCTTTTAATCCAAACAAACGACACTATTGCAGACATTGCCTATCGGGTTGGATTCAATAGTCTTTCTGCTTTTTATCGAATTTTCAAAAGTGAAACAAAAACTTCTCCAAGTCAGTACAGAAAGGATAACGCAATATGAATTACACAGTCTACGATTCCTATTTCGGCAAAATTCGCATCGAACACACGAATAATGTTGTCACATTTCTCAAAAAGGTAGAAGACAACACTACACAAACAGGTGATAAAACCGATTTTACCGACGAAGTGTATAAGCAACTTTGTGAATATTTTGATGGTGAAAGACAAAAATTTACGTTTAAATTTGAGATGCGTGGTACGGAATTTCAAAAAAAAGTATGGAATGCTTTACTGGATATTCCTTACGGTGAAATTCGTTCATACAAAGACATAGCCAAAGCCGTAGGAAACGAAAAAGCAAGCCGTGCTGTAGGTCTTGCCAATAATAAAAACCCCGTTACCATTGTAGTTCCCTGTCATAGAGTGGTGGGTTCAAACGGAAAGCTTGTGGGCTATGCGGGAGGCCTTGAAATGAAAAAATGTCTACTTGAAATGGAGAATAATTGCAAATGAGTAACGTAGTTGTATTATTTGAAGTCACCCCGACAGAAGAAGGAATGGCCAAATATCTTGAGCTTGCGGCCATGCTCAAAGAAAGTCTTGTGCATGCAGAAGGTTTTATCCGTGCCGAACGCTTCCAAAGCCTCAATACTGAAGGAAAACTACTTTCCATGAATATTTGGGAAAGTGAAGAGGCAGTCCAAAAATGGAGAAACACCCTCGAACACAGAAAATCACAAGCAGAAGGAAAAACAAGCTTGTTTAAAAGCTATAGTATCACCGTCTGTCAAGTATTGCGTGAGTATACAGAAGATAATAGGGCACTCGCCCCGGCAGATTCCAATGAGTATTTTCGGTGTAATGATTAGAGTATTTTTTGAATATTGTTATGGACTATTGCGCTGCCAATAATTGATAATGATTAGAAATACTCTAGAAAGAAAAATTGGGGGAATAATTTCCGATCTTGTGGAGTGAAACAAGACTGTTGTCAAAGGTTAGACAAAAAATTTTCCCCCAAATACTTGTAGCATAAAATTTAGTTCGTTATACTATACAGAGCTTACTCAGGCTTTCTTCTTTCGCCATCAGGTCCGCCTCGGCCTTCTCTACCGTCTTTACTGTCTCGGCCGCCACGACCTCGGCGTTGGTTTGTGGTATCAACTTTATTTCCGTCTTTATCCACAAGGGTTCCGCCTGAAACAGTAATTGTTCCGTCCGCATCAATAAGGTTACCGCCTCTGCCTCCGGGGGAATCGG
>CAYJHY010000067.1:0-9158 GCA_964369875.1 uncultured Mailhella sp. | reverse complement strand
TTGCAGAGCAAATCCGCCGTGGTGCCTGCTTTGCTAATTTGGAATATTCCCACGATTGTACCGTTTGCGAAAATAAAAGCATGGAACTTGCTATGATGTTTTTGGAGAAAATCCCAAACATCAGAAAACTGCTCCTTGAAGACGCACAAGCCGCCTATGAGGGCGATCCTGCTGCCAAAAGCCCGGGAGAAACTATCTTCTGTTATCCCTCCATGTTGGCCATGACCCATCATCGTATTGCGCACGAAATGTATAAACTCAATATTCCCATTATCCCACGTATGATTTCTGAAATGGCACACGCCCATACAGGAATCGATATCCACCCCGGTGCCTCCATCCAAGGGCACTTTTTTATCGACCACGGAACAGGTGTGGTTATCGGTGAAACATGTGTTATCGGCAAGGGCTGTCAGCTTTACCAAGGGGTAACCCTTGGCGCTCTCTCCTTCGATAAGGCCGATGACGGAACCCTTGTGAAAGGCATCGAACGTCACCCAATTTTAGAAGATAATGTCACCGTTTACGCAGGGGCTTCTATTTTGGGGCGTATCACCATCGGAGCTAACTCCGTTATCGGCGGTAACGTTTGGCTTACTAAAGGTATTCCTGCAGGAAGCAAAATTGTCCAAAGCCACGGTATTAAAGTTCTTGGAGATGACAGCTTGAAGGGAGCACCCTTGGGAACCCCTTCTTAAGGAGTTTCCTTTTTAACCGCTGAAAAGATTTGGGCTGTGCGAAAGTGCAGTCCTTTTTTTGTGTTTTTATTTTTTTGTAAATGCAACTAAAGGGGGAAACCAAGGACTTTGTCCTAGGTTTCCCCCTTTAGAATACCCCCATCCTTACCTTTGTGTTCGCCGTTTGCTTCACTTCGTTCAGCTTAAGGGCGAACTTGTCGGGAAAGTTCTTTCCTTTTCTTAAATTCTATTTCTTGCTTTATCTTTTCGCCTCTCGTTCGTTCCTCTCTCGGGGCTCACTTTTATGCATTGCGTATTTGTTTGGTTTTCTTGTCAATCAATTTTTTAAGACACTTAGTTAGAGGAAGTTTTCTATATAATAGTACTTATCCATGTTAAAAGCTTCACCCGAAGTGAGGAACGAACGAGAGGGAAGCCATACACGCAACACAGCCCCTACAACTATGAAAAAACATGTACGGACAAGTTCGCCCTTAAGCGACGTAAGGAGCAAACGGCGAACGTAAAGGGTAAGGAAAGGGGAATTATAAAGGGGAAAACCTAGGGATTTATCCCTTGGTTTCCCCCTTTAGCTGTCTTTATAATAAAGATAAACAAAGTAAAAAAAATTAAAAACTCAAAAAAAGAAACAAAAAAGCGGTTATAAAGGACACTCCTTAGAAAGGGGTTCACAAGGGTACTCCCTAAGCTTCACCCGAACGAAGTGAGAGGGAAGCAGATTATAGCAATACATAAACACAAAGGCACGGAAGAACTTTCCCGACAAGTTCGCCCTTAAGCGACGTAAGGAGCAAACGGCGAACGTAAAGGGTAAGGAAAGGGGAATTATAAAGGGGAAAACCTAGGGATTTATCCCTTGGTTTCCCCCTTTAGCTGTCTTTATAATAAAGATAAACAAAGTAAAAAAAATTAAAAACTCAAAAAAAGAAACAAAAAAGCGGTTAAAAAGGAAACTCCTTAGAAAGGGGTTCACAAGGGTACTCCCTTCCCCTTATCCTTTATAAGAGTCCTTCAACGTCACCGTTCTATTAAACACCACTTTCCCCTCACAGCTATCTTTATCTACACAAAAATAGGCAAGGCGTTCAAACTGTACTTTTTCCCCTGCTGTCAAGGTCGTCAAATGCGGTTCTGCATAGGCGGTACGCACTTCAAGGGAGTTCGGATTAATAAGGTTTGTAAAGTCGTCGGTATCTTCTCTGTCGGGGTATGGCATAGCAAAAAGATGCTCATACAAGCGTACTTCCACTTCTTTGGCGTGCTTTGCGCTCACCCAGTGTAAGGTTCCTTTAATCTTACGACCATCGGGGGATTGTCCACCCTTGGTTTCGGGATCGTAAGTACAAATAAGCTCGACAATCTTACCGTCGGTATCCTTAATAACTTCTTTACAAGTGATATAGTAGGCGTAGCGTAGGCGAACTTCTTTACCCGGTGCAAGGCGGAAAAATTTCTTGGGCGCGTCTTCCATAAAGTCATCACGCTCGATATAAAGTTCACGGCTAAAAGGAACGGTTCTTTTACCATAGCTTTCTTCTTCGGGATGCAGTGGACACTCAAAAAATTCTTCCCCATTTTCGGGATAATTTTCAATGGTAACTTTAATCGGATCGAGCACGGCCATAAGCCTTGGGGTAATGGCGTTAAGATGCTCACGCACACAAAAATCCAACAAACTGAATTCCACAACACTATCCGCTGAGCGGGAAATCCCCACCTTTGAACAGAAATTTTTAATCGCCTCGGGAGTATAACCTCTTCTGCGCATACCTGAAATTGTAGGCATACGGGGATCGTCCCAACCGCTTACAAAGTTATTTTGCACAAGGTGAATAAGTTTACGCTTGGAAAGAATGGTATGGGTAATAGAGAGGCGCGCGTTTTCAATTTGTTGTGGGTGGTAAAGCTTCAAGGTATCCAAAACCCAGTCATAAAATTCCCTGTTATTATCAAATTCCAAGGTACAAATGGAGTGGGTGATTTTCTCGATGGAATCGGAAATACAGTGGGTGAAATCATACATGGGATAGATTTTCCATGCGTCCCCTGTTTTGTGGTGGTGGGTATGGCGGATACGATAAATGGTCGGGTCACGCATAATAATATTAGGCGACGCCATATCCACTTTAGCACGCAAAACCATTTTTCCGTCCTCAAATTCCCCCGCACGCATGCGACGGAAAAGGTCGAGGCTTTCTTCTGTGGGACGGTTACGATAGGGGCTTTCTTTGCCCGCTTCCGTCAGCGTGCCACGGTACTGGCGAATTTCTTCGGCGCTCAGCTCGTCCACATAGGCCTTATCCATTTTGATAAGCTCTTCTGCAAGGTTATAGAGGGTTTCGAAATAGTCGGAAGCGTAATGAACATCACCGGCCCATTTATAACCGAGCCAGTTCACATCCTCTTGAATGGATTGTACGTATTCCACATCTTCTTTCACGGGATTGGTATCGTCAAAGCGCAAATTACATTGCCCTTGGTAATCTTCGGCAATGCTAAAGTTAAGCCAAATGGACTTTGCATGGCCTACATGCAAATAGCCGTTTGGTTCGGGAGGAAAACGGGTATGCACTTTTTGCTCAAAGCGTCCGCTTTCATTGTCTCCGTTAATGCGCACCCGAATAAAATCAAGGCCGACCGCAGGTTTTTCTTTTTCTGTACCGGTTTGGCTCATAACAACCCCTTATATCTCAAAATATGAAATTTTTTGTATTTTCTTTACAAACTCTTTATAGACAAAAACTTTAATAATGTAAATAACAAAGCCCCCCGAAAAATCGAGGGGCTTTGGCTAAACGTTAGTTTTCAAGCTTTTAGAAATTACATACCGCCACCTTGGATGGTGATATTGATTTCATCTTTAGCATCATCAAGGGTAAGGCCTGTTTGGCTATTTTCCCATTGATTATTAGAGTTATATGCCCAGTTAGCGTCGAGAACAAGAGTATTGTTATCACTGTCGTAACTCATGCCGTTATTGGTCATAAATACATCAGAGGCCATATCGATATGATCAAGACCGCTCATCATTTCTTCAATGCTGTCAGCGAGTTCACTTGACATCTTATCTTGTTCCGGTGCGTCCTCAAGGCTTACTGTAAAGACATCGCCTTTTGTAAGACTGATGTTGGTGTTACCAAAAGCATCGCTGTCAGGGTTATTGCCTTCGATAGATCTTGTTCTTGAAGTTTGTTGAACTTCGATATTAGCACTTCCTGTATTTACCCAGATAGTGGTGTCAAAGTTTTCGTTGTAGTACGCGGTAAAGTCACCTGCTGTCTGATCCTCATCTTGAGTCCATGAGCTTCCAAGAGTAAGGGTATTTGTATCATCATCGGAAGATTTGGTAATACCAAGCTCAAACAAGATGTCAGACATATTGTCGCCTGAAATGTAGCCTTCAGATACGAAAAGTTCCATACCTTGAGCATTTTCAAGCTGAGCTTGAATGTCCGCCACAGAGCCTACACCGATATCAAAGCCTTCACCACCGTCGATGATGTCGGTATTATCAAAGAAGATAACGTCGTTACCGCTACCGCCAAGGATAATGTCTGAACCTGCACCGCCGTGTAACACGTCGTTACCACCAAGACCGAGAAGGATGTCGTCGCCGTCGCCACCGTAGAGGGTGTCGTTGCCGTCGTCATCAGATTCTATCTCTTCTTCAGCAACATCTTTGAGGGTATCAATGTCTTTACGGGCAGCTTCTACAAGTTCGCTGGCAAGCTTGCTTACTTCTTCTGCAGTCATATCTTTACCAAGATTAGCCTCGGTGTATTTTGACTCATCAAAGTTATTAAGTGCTTTAGCTAAATCATACAGGTCGGACAACCCACCGTCACCCATGAGCAAGTCATTACCGCCTTGACCATAAATCAAGTCGTTATCACTGCCACCCATAAGAACGTCCACATCTTCTGCTTTCGCTTCAATTTCTGCAAACCATTCAGGGTTTTGGTTGATGTAGAACAACACAGCAGCTTCTGAAGGGTTATAATCATCAAAACCAAGCTCAGCAAATTTTGCTCTAACTATGCTTTCAACAGACGCATAGTTCATGCCACCGATAATCAAATCCTCACCTTCGCCACCATCACCAAAGCTGTCAATAGGCTTGATCACAGTTTTTCCGGTACCTAACTGAATGGCTTCTGCAAGATCCTGGGTCACTACGGAGCTATCAGCACCAAAGATTTTGGTAAGAGCAGTATTTAAATCCTTGCCGGCTTGAGTATTAATATCACCTATGCCTATGGCTTTGAGGAATTCATCACCAAAGAGGTCTTGCATGGCCTTGAAGTTTTCGGCAGTGGAAGATGTGATGGCATCACTGATATTGTTACCGTCGCCCAAATTTGTGATTGTGCTACTATTAACATCAAATTTCTTCCAACCATATGTACCGTTTTTGCTGATTTCGAAAGTATCATCATCAACACGTCTAACGGTATAATCCCCCCTACTATCGTTATGGTCATTCGATCTAAAACCTTCGACAGTGGTGGTTGCGCCAATTTCCAGTTGCAACAGCTCCCTAAGACCGCCGATAACGACATTACCATTACCACTATCAGAGCCATCCCACGCCACGTTACCTACATTTACACCTTGGGAGTATGTAGGAACGCCATCGGTAATGAAGAACGCCTTTTCTTCATAGCCCTTATGGTCCGGATCATTATTGGACGCAGTGAGCCAATCTTCCATGTCTTTAAGACCTGCGTCGTAGTTAGTACCACCCTTTGCTTCGAAACCATTCAGGGCAGTGGTAAGATACGCTTCTAGCTCATCTTGAGTAAGGTCTGTATCGTTTATTTTTGTATTACCTACTACACCTGTAGCTGTTACCTTGCCTGTAGCCGCATCGTATTGCATATGCAATTCCATACGCGCCCCATAGGAATTTGTGTCAAAGTCAAGAAGACTAAAGTTAACACTACCGCCTTCCTTACCGGAAGCTACATGATTATACAAATCTTCCGACACATATTCTTGGATGGCTGCCTTAGCAGCTACAATTTTGTTAGACATACTACCGGAAGAATCCAGTGCAATGGCTAAGTTATAGCTTGTGCCGGGTTGCAGTTCAGAAGAAATACTGCTGATTACTTCATTTGGTGTGGATATTTCCGTTTCAGAAACTTTAAAGATGGTAGAAGAAGAGTCTCCATCAGCATCTTTAATTTCTACTTTTACACCGTCAGCATCGGTTTTACCACTTGTAGCAATCCATGCATCAGATCCGGAACCGGTTTTTGCAGAAGTAAGGGTTACGTCACCAAAGGTCAGCACATACTGCCCATCACTATTAGGATTCACAGTTGTATTGTTGGCTGTATTCACCCATTGACCATTTTCATTGAATTCATACGTTGTACCCTCAACGGTAATAGTCTTACCTGCACCATTGTCTGCACCAAAGTCCAAATCCAACAACACAGTGGTCTTTGCACCGGGATCTACCTCAGCAGAGGTTTCACCTGTAGCTTCAGGCGCATCGTCTTTCACGGTAACTTCAATTTCTACTTTTTCACCTACTGTATCATTTTCACCCTTGATAGTCATATCAAAGTAAATGGAATCTTGGTCTACATTCTTTTCGCTGTCAATAGCCTCGTTCAAGGTGTATTCATAGGTGATGGTATGGATACCATTATGATCGGTTGTCACACCTAAGATCTTCACGGTGCCATTGTCAACGTTGGCTGTACCTGTCCACTCACCATTAATTTTCGTAAAGGTATAGTCACCAATGGTAATGGCTTCGGGCATCTCGCCGTCCACGGTGACAGTACCTGTTTTGGAAAGCGCATTTTCATTAGGGTTAGTACCGTCAGGAAGATGGGCTTCGTCTAAGGTCACTTCAGTGTGAGAAATAACATCAACAATATCAGTGCTGCTTTGTATTATCACATATTCAGTGTCAGTGTCGCCATCGCCGTCGGTGCCGGTGAACTTGAGGGTAAGCTCTGTATCAAAGGGTTTGAACTGCTTAAAGTCCCATGTACCGGTTTCTGTGTTGAGTTCAAGTGTAAAGTACACTTCTCCATCAAACATGGCGGTGTAGGTTTTTGAATTACCATTTATTTCTTCACTAATACCAACGGGTTTACCTTCAATATTGATGAATGGTACAGTTCCGGCGTCCGGCAAGTAGATAAAGTCCACATCCACATTAGCAAGCCCATCAGCCGCATCAAAAGATAAGCTTGAACCTACAATTGCAGCTGGGTCTCCACTATTGAGGTTGATACCATCATTTTTGGTAGCTATATATTCAGTTGCACCCTCAACCATGGAGTTCTTTACACCTACGTAATCAATAACTTCAAAGCGTTGGCCATTAGCAGTATCCACCCAACCATTGTCATGTACGTTTTGATTATAAAACTCACTCTCTGTATCAGTATTAAGTATTGGGTTACCATTGGCATCAAACTTAGCATAAGTCACTTGGTATTCTGTATAAAACTCTTTATGCTCTTCATAAGTGCCACCGTCAGCAGTGATATCAATGCCATCGTCTTTGACGGTTACAGTGATAGCACCTTTGCTGCTGAGGTCTTCATCAGCGAGTCCATCACTGTCACTTACAGTTATCTCGAACTTGTCGGTGACGCTGTCGGTATTACCTTGTTCTAAAGGTCTGCCATTTGACTCTTTATGGTCTTGCGTAGCTTCCGTTTGTACATAGGTGTAGGTAACTTCGCCTGTCTCGGGGTCAAGATCAAAGTCAACCAACTTACCATACTTACCATCTAAGGTTGCATCTTCTTTAGCTACAAGAGCACCATTTTTATCTCTGTATTCAATAACAGGTTGGTTATTTTTATCAGTGCTATAGCTAATGGTGAGCTTGTCGCCATTTTCACCTGTGAGGGTGATAGTGGTTGTGCCTTCACCATATTCTACAATAAAGCTGCCATTTTCTGCACGTGCATTACCATCAAGTTCACGGCCATCGCTAGCATCGTCATAAGTGATAAGATTATCACTTCCAACCATATTTAAAGTTGGCTTCTGATTCATAGGAGCCGTCACCGTTTCTGTGGTGGTGTCACCATCACCGTCGGTGGCTTTGAAGGTAATCTCAGCATCACCTGCGAGCGCTGCGTCATTGACATTAAGTGTCCATGAGGTAGTGCCGTCGGCTTTTGGGGTGAAGGTTATGGAACCTATTTCATTCTTAGAACCATCTTGTACTGAGTAACTACCGTCTACATCTTTCACAACAGTATATGTATTACCATCAATGCTGACTTCAGTCACCTCAATAGTTACACCGTCGGCAGATTTAGCTGCAAGTGTACCGGAAACGCTGGTTATGCTGTCTATAGTTGTGTCGCCAACCTCAGTTAAAGAAACCACATCGTCCACGATTTGGGCTGTGATACCGTTTGGTGCAGTAGTAATATCACCATTGTTATCGGTAACACTGATGTCAAACTGATCGCCGATAGCCTTGTCATCGTTATAGTCGCTGTTGTCACCATCTCCAGAGGTATCTGTACCGCCTATGTAGTTGTTGGTTTGGGTATAGTCGTAAGTAACGGTGTATACGCCATTTTCATGTGTTATTTGGACATTGTCGATATAGCCATAGTCGCCTTGAACTTGAGTGCTGAGATTCCATTCAGGATTACCATTCTTATCAAAGCTGAATGTTGTACCGCCAATCTCAAAGCTTGCTACACCATCTTCAGAAGTGATAGTGAAAGTGCCTTCTGCTGTGGCGGTGGCATCTTTAGGTTGTTCACCGCTGGCCTCGCCCTCACGACCTTCATCATTAGATGTTGCTGGGTCGTTTGTATTCTCAACAGCTGCATCGTAGGTTGTTACAGTAGAGGTCTTAACACCTGGATCATTATCAAAGCTGATTTCAGGCGCTTCGGCTGTGATGGTGTGCCTTGTTTCATCGTCATCACCGTCAGTTACAATAAGGTCAATTTCAGTACGACCGGAGATTTCATAAGAGGCCGTCCAATTGTAATTATCATCTGTTGTAAGGGTTACATCACCCAACTTGATTGTAAAGCCATCTACAATATTGCCTTCGACTTGAATATTCTTGTCAGCAGAATTATTGCTTACCCAAGTTTCATTTTCAGCATCCCATGTAACACCAAGCTTGTATGTGGCTCCATCGCTCTCAGGTATTTCAATCTTAGCACCGTCCATGTCAGCACCAAAGTTGATTTCAATGTCAGCAGAAGCCTGACCATTTTCAACATTGGCTCGGGTAGCATCATCGGTGTTTTTGTCGCTATCATGATCAAAGAGGTTAGAACCGGCTATTACAGGGGCATCGTCTTTAATGGTGACATCAAGAGTAACATTGTGCTCATTATTGAACTCATCGAATACGGTTACGGTGACTTTACCTGTAGTGGATAAATCATTACTTGTATGATCAACATCACTATTAAGCGTCACAGTAATGTTGCCATCAGCGTCTAC
>CAYJHY010000066.1:0-9315 GCA_964369875.1 uncultured Mailhella sp. | reverse complement strand
CCTTGGTTTCTGAAACTTGCTCTGGCGCGGTCTTTGTCGCTTTGTCTGCGCCAAGCGTGGAGCACGAGGGCGAGGGCGATAACGCCATAGGAAACGAATACACGGAAGTATTCGCCTACTTGGGCGTCACCAAAGAGGGTTTTTCCTGCCATGGGGGAGACGATAAACATAAGGTGGAAGAGAATAATCCCCACAAAAACGTTGGCAATGGAGGCTTTGGAAACGGTTGCACCACCAACGAGCAAGGCGGCGATAGCGAAGATGCCCACTTGTTCGTGGCTGTTGTAGGTGTTCATGGTGCCGACGGCTTGAAGGAAGATAATTTGTCCGTAGGCGGCAAACACGGTGGAGATAATGATGGCTACGATACGGGTAGGCAATACGCGGATACCGGCGGAACGTGCCACGGCCAAATCTTCTCCTGTGGCGCGCATGTCTTGCCCGAGCTTGGTTTTTCTGAACCAAACGATGAAGAGACAAAGCAAACCGATAAGAATAAAGGTGGCGAGGGGAATATTAAGATCGCCGATGCTAAAGGGGATAAGGTTGTCTAGGCTGTTACGCATGCCTTCAAGGTTGGTGACGTTTCTGATGCCGTAACCTCTTGACAAGATGATGTCGGTGTTGTGGATGGGAACGATACTGCCGAACATGTAGAGCACTACAAGCTGATAAACCCCGTTCATAAAGAAGCCGAGGATAAAGGCGGTAACCATTTCACGACCACGGGCTTTGTTCAAAATCATTCCACAAAGATACCCGAGAAGTACGGCAATGGGGGTGGCGATGATGGAGGCTAAAATAATGCCTTGCATGCCCACGATATTCCAGTCACTGACGAAAATAAAGCCGATTTGGCCAGCCATTGCGCCGAGTACCATGCCGAAGTTCAAACCCATGCCCGCCATGATAGGAATAAGGAGGGATAGAACAAGGAAGGAGTTTCTGGCAAGGCGTACCAAGAGTTCTTGGAAGAGGTAGCCGAGGGAAAAACCTGAGAGGGGAATGGCGATAAGGCTGATGGTTAAGAAGAGGAGGGGAACGGCGTTCCTGATAAAAAATATTTTTAAGGCGTTGTCTTGATTTTGCATATTTTTCCCCTTATCTGCTTTTAACCACACGGGTTAGGGCGTATAAAATCATGCCGTTGGAAACGATAATACGAATAACTTCGGACATGTCTGTTTGAATCATGCTGTTAATAACAGAGGGCGTCATGGTGAGAATACCTTGGAATAAAATGGTTCCCACAACCACGTTGACGATGCCTGCTTTTTTTACGGAAGCCCCACCGATGAGAATGGCGGCAACCGCAGGGAATGCCATATAGAAAGGTCCCATATAAAGTTGAATAAATCCGAATGTTTGTTGATAAATAACAATACCGTATGCACCGAGTAAGGTGGAGAGCATAACGGAAATAGTGCGCATGCGGTCGATGTTTACTCCATTGGCTTTGGCGAACTCAGGATTTGAGCCGACGGTGGCCATGGCGGAACCTGTGCGGGTGCGCATAAACATGGAGATGGCGAAACAGCAAAGGGCGAAGAAAAGGAAAATTCCTGTGGGGAAATAGAAGAATTCACCAATTCTGAAAGAGCCGATGTCACCAATGGCGTTTTGCCAAAATTCTTCGACGGAAATGGTGGTTCTGAGGCCTTCACCTGCGTAACCCCAAACCATATTTGGGCTGTCGTAAGGAAGTACAAGCCACATAATACACATAACAGCCACGGAGGAGAAACCTACATAGGTGGCGATCATCATTTCGTCGCCTTTTACTTTGTTGAGTAAAAGTCCGTAGAAATAACCGAAGACGAGAGCAAAGGGGGTGGCGATGGCGAGGGCACCGAAAACACCCATAAGACCTGTCATTTCCAGTTGAACACTGGTGACGGCGCCGAGGAGACCCGCGATAATGCCGAGGGGGAGGCCAAAGTTCAAGCCACAGCCCGATTGGATCATGGGCACCATGGCGAGCACCATAATCCCGTTCATACCAAAGCGCACCAAGGTGTCACTGATGGAGGCGTCGAGGCGCACGTCAACAAAAGGCGCCATAACAAAAAGGGAAATCAAAAAGAGCGCGATAAGGACACGAGGCCAGCCGGCTTCTTCGATAAAGTTTTTAACACTTGTCATTATATTGCTCCTTCTTTGGTTTCGATATGTTCGGCTTTACCCATCATAAAGAGACCGAAATCATCCGATGGAGCGGAGGCAGGGAGCACGCCTGCAATTCTTCCTCTGTCGGTGATGGCGATGCGATCGCAAACAGAGCGTAATTCTTCGAGTTCCGAAGAAATCATCACAATTGTCATACCATTTTCACGATTATATTTTTTGAGGGTTTCCATAACCACGGCCTTTGCGCCCACGTCGATTCCGCGGGTTGGTTCGGCTACGAAAAGGAGTTTGGGGGTGGTTTCAAAGGCTTTGGCAAGGCAAACTTTTTGCTGATTTCCGCCTGAAAGTTCTTGCACTTTTTGCTTTTCACCCACACAGCGGATTTCAAGATCTTTGATGTATTGCTGAGCTTTTTCGGTCATAAGCTTTTCATCACGGATTTTGAATAAACCGCCAAAAACGGGGCGAAGGAATTTCTTTTGGTTTTGCATGGCCGCAAAGGCGATATTCCATTCGATGCTTTCTTCGAGAAGAAGGCCGACTCCGCGTCTGTCTTCGGAAACGGCGGTCATGCCGAGGGCAAGGGAAAGCACAGGGTTATTGAGTTCCACGGCTTGACCGTCGAAAATAACCTTGCCACCTGCGGGCATAAGACCCATGATGCCGTTGGCGATACCGAGTTTTCCTTGACCTGCAAGTCCGCTGATACCGAAAATTTCCCCTTGGCGGACAGTGAGATTAACATCACGCACGATTTCACCGGGCATATCCACCCAAAGATTTTCCACTTCGAGGATATTTTTGTCTTTGATACGGATATGGGCGTCGTCGGTTTGAATCACTTCGGCGGCTTCTCTGCCAACCATGGCGTGGGCGATACCGCGCACGTCAATTTGATCGGTGGTGGTTTCGAGAACCACTTCACCGTCACGAAGGACGACGATTTTATCACAGATTTTAAGAACTTCGTCGAGGCGGTGGGAAATAAAAATCATGGCAATGCCTGCGTCGGCAAGACTGCGCATGGATTCAAGCAAAATTTCGGCCTCGGATTCGGTTAATACTGCGGTGGGTTCGTCGAGCACCAAAATACGGGTGGCGCTTGAGGCGATTTCCCTTGCGATTTCCGTAAATTGCTTGTATCCGACGGGTAACTCGGTGATAAGGGTGTCGGGGTCGAGGTCTACTTTTAATTTATCGATGGCGCTTTTGGCTCTTGCGTGCATGTCCTTTCTGTCAAGGGTTGCAAGGCGAGGGCCAAAAACTTCTTCGGTGATGTTATGATGCACGGATTCACGATTAAGCAAAACATTTTCCGTAACGCTAAAGCCCGGAATAAGGGAAAATTCTTGGTGAACCATGCCGATGCCGGCGGCCAAGGCATCTTTGGGACGTAAAAAGCGAACTTCTTTGCCGTCGACTAAGATTTTGCCTTCGTAACCACCTGTTTCGGCGATTACTTGCATGCCAAACAAAATATTCATAAGAGTGGACTTACCTGCGCCGTTTTCGCCTACAAGTCCTAAGATTTGCCCTTTGTTTAAACTAAAGGACACGTCTTTTAAAACGCGGTTTTTGAAGTAGGATTTACCTACATGTTCCACTCGCAAAAGGGGTGTATTTTCCATGGATTTCCACCTGTTAAGCAGGTTATTTTTTTGTGTGATGATAGGGAGAGGAAAGAATTGTTCAATTTTTCCGTCGCCTTGTTTTGATAGCTGATACGTTTGATAGCTGAAAAGACTGAAAACAAATAGAAAAAGAAATAAAACAGAGAAAAGAATATTTGTTTTTATGGTCTGTTTTAACCCGATATAAAATGCACGAGTAAATGCATTTTAATGAAAAGGGATATAATTCGTAGAAGGGGAAAAGCTTGTGTAATACAACAAGATTTTCCCCTTTCTTATGAAACTAAACTATAAACTATTTAATGCTTTTGTATTTTGCTGGTACTTCAACTTTTGTCATGCCTTGGTAACCGAGACCAAATACATACAAATCTTGGTAAACAAGCACGTGGTTTTTCTTTTCGATGCCTGTTTGAACATCGCTGTAGAAACCGCCTGCCCAAGTGGAACCCGGAGTAGCCGCATCATAAGCAGCAAAGAGTTCGGGAAGTTTGAATTTACGACGGAAGTTTTTGGCGTCTACGCCTTTTTCAACCATATCGATAGCGAAGAGGCCGAGAGCGTAAGAGTTGGTGTAACCATAGGAGTAAGCCCATGTACCCATACGGCCGCTGCCGCCTTTTTCAACAACAGCTTTTTCCACGTTTTTCAAGATAGCGGGGAAATCGCCGGCAACGCCTGCAAGGTCAATACCGAGAGCGCCGGGGTAACCCATAAGAGGGGAAGGAAGGTCAGCTTCGATGAACATGCCTTTGCCTTCTGCAATACGCTTCAAGAGAGGCTCGGTGTGTGCGTCGTTTGTGCAGAAAAATGCAGTGTTATCACCGTATTTGTCAATCCAAGCAGGAACTTTTTCAAGCATGAATTGTTGAGCGCCGGCAACACCTACGTCTGAAGTTGGGTCGGGTGCGGTTTCAAAGTGATAATCGATACCAAGATCTTTACAAGCTTCTTTCATGATGTTGTTACGACGAGAAAGAAGTTCATAACTCATGTGACGTGGGAAAGAAATGTGAACAAAATCGGTGGCGCCAAGTTTTTTAGCGGCAGCAATAATGAGGTAACCGCGAGAAATGTTGTCGGCGTTGATAACGAGGTCGGCTACGGATTGGATAACGCCCGGATCTTCATGGGCTTCACCGGCAAAAAGCATAATGTCGGGGCGAGCTTCACGAATACGGCGGAAACCTTCGGTGGTTCCTGGGATACCTTGGTTTACGATAACCGCTTTCATAAGTGGATCATCCGCAAGAGAAGCGATTTGAGAAATGGTGGTTTCCATTTCTGTCATGAAGTTATCGGGATAGGTGATATGTTTAATCATACCGCCATCGCTTACATCACCGTATTTGGCGATGAGCGCTTCGGCTCCGCGAAGATCGTCTTCACTTTGAGAAACGGTACCGGTTACAACACCGATGTGGAATTTAGCCGCTTCTTTGGCGTAGGAAGTACCTGCAACAATGAGGCTTGCCACAAGGGTTAAGGCTGTCAAAATTCTTTTCATTTGATATCCTCCGATTTTGATAATGTCGCTAATTAATACCTGATTTGCGTTTTTTGTCAAAATATTTCTGTTTTAAGATAAAAATTTCTTTCAAAATACGCATTTTAGAGGTAAAAAGACAAATTTTTTGACAGAAAAGGTTCTCAATGCACGTCAATCTAATTTGTTTCTTTTTCTTTTTTTGGGGAAATGATTTCCCCCACCCCCCCTCAACCAATAGACCCTGTCAAAAAGCGTATATGTCTACATTAATTTTTACTTTAACTATCTGTAGATGTTTAAATATTTTAAATCTTTAAAAATATGTAATTAAATCCTTGACGACAACGGATTTAACCTATATCAATCTTATTTCAATATTTGAAGGAGAGGAATTGTTATGAAAAGAACATACCAACCAAGTAAAATCAGCAGAAAACGTACCCACGGTTTCCGTGCTCGTATGGCAACCGCAAACGGCCGTGCTCTCATTAATCGTCGTCGTGCTAAAGGTCGTAAAACACTTTCCGCATAATGGGCACGTTGCAATTTTTCGTGAGCAGGGCAGGAAATCTAATTTCATGCCCTCTGCTTACTTAAACAATAAGCAACTTTTATTCGATAATCAAGACCTCTGCAAAACTCATTTTGTCGGGGCTTATGGAGCATTTGCAATGCAAATGTGACCAAAAATCAAAAATGGCAAAAGCCAAGTTTTTGTCGTTAACTAATTGATTTTTGTGTCTTTTTCTGCATAATTGTTATATTGTTTAAAAAGTTATGCTTTTAAAAAAGCATAACACATAACCCAGTTTGTAATTATGCAGAGCTCTTTAGTTGAGGATTTATGTCCCTTGATATGTCCTATACATGGAAAAAGGATAAAAGGCTGCTTAAACGGTCTGATTATCAATTATGCTACAATTTTGGCGAAAAACAATTTTCAAAGTTATTCGTCCTTTTCGTGCGACCTGCCGAAAAAATGCGTGTGGGGCTTGCCGTCAGTAAAAAATGTGGCAACGCCGTCGAACGCAACAGGATAAAACGTGTTCTTCGAGAGTTTTTTCGCAAAAATCAAAACCTTTTAACCAACTTTGAAGTGGTTGTCGTGCCTAAAAAGCATGTCAGAGCCAAAAGCCTCGGATATGCCAATGTAGAAAAGGATTTAATGCCCTTTATACTAAGGCTATGCCCAGCAAGTACGGCAGACGACAGCCAAGCTCAAAATTAAAACACCGAAAGTTTTTAAGCAAAAACTTCCAAAGACTTGAGGACATTCGGGGATTGCTTCAACGCTCAAAAGTCTTTCAATCTAAAAGCACTTAGCGCTAAGTTTACTTTTTGAGGAGAACATACATGATGATTTTGAGAAAAATATTTGTTTTTCCCATTAGAATCTATCAAAAATGTATCTCCCCTTTTTACCCAGCTCGCTGTCGTTTTTTTCCAAGCTGTTCACAGTATACGGCAGAAGCAATTTTGCGTCACGGAGTTTTAGCCGGAATCTATCTTGGCATTCATCGCATACTTCGTTGTAATCCGTGGGTTACCGGTGGAGAAGATCCCGTGCCGGAAACCTTTTCTTTTTTCAAAAAAAAACGCAAAATCGGTGAAGAATGAAAACTATCCCCGCCAAAACTGCATCTTTTATTTTAATGAAAAGTCTAAAAATCAAGTAGGAACTCCATGGATAACAAACGGATTATTCTTGCAACGGTACTTTGCTTCGGCATTTTAGTCGGATGGCAATATTTTGCCGAATACATGGGCTGGGTTCAACCCGCTCCTGTGGTCAGCACCGAAACAGTTACCACGCAAAATCAAGAAGTCGCCAACAACGTACAAACTTCATCATCTTCTACCGCTACTTTCGAAAACAATACCCCTGTTTATGCCCCTTCCGAAGGTAAAAATATCACGGTTTCCACACCCCTTTATACTGCAGTATTCCACAGCGCAGGCGGTGTTTTACAGTCTCTTGAGCTCAAAAATTATCACGCCACCAGTGAGCCTACCTCTCCCCTCTTTAATTTGATTTCCGAACAAGCCAAAAGCGTTGCCCCCATGGGGATTTTGTTTAATAACCAACCTTCATGGAATAAAGGTAATTGGTCAGTAAGCGCAAACGATATCAACCTTGGTGAAAATCAAGTTTCAAGTCTTGTTTTTGAAGGTGAACTTGACGGGGTTAAAATCCGTCGTGAACTTACTTTCGACGCAAAAACATATCTTATCGGTGAAAAAGTGAGCCTTACGGCCGCCGAAGGCAAAGCCTATGTCGCTAACTTGGGTTACACCGTTGCCGCCACTCCTTTCTCCGAAGAATCCACCTACGACCCCATGCGTGTCAGCTGGAACCTCGAAGGTTCCTATGACGAAGAAGTGGATCAAGCAACTTTGGTGGAAGAAGGTCTTGTGGAAAACGGTATGCTTTACTGGGCAGCCCTTACCAATAACTACTTCTTAAGCGCAGTTGCCCCTGCCAACACCCATGGTGTGCTCAAAGCTCGTATCCAAAACGGTGTATGGCGTGTAGCCTACGAAAGCCCTGCTTTAAGTTTGAACGGCGGTCAAACCGTCAGCCAAGATCTTAGCTGGTGGTTCGGCCCCAAAGACGCAGAACTTTTGGCTTTGGCTCCCAATGAACTTTCCAAATCCGTGAACTTCGGTTTCTTTGAAGTTCTTGCCAAGCCTTTGGTATTCGCCCTTGAATTTATTTATAAATTTGTAAATAACTGGGGTGTGGCCATTATTATCTTGACCATTATCATTAAAATGATTTTCTGGCCTCTTACCAAGAAAAGCTATAAATCCATGGAGCAAATGAAGCGCATCGCTCCTTTGGTTGAAGAACTTAAAAAGAAACACGCAGACAATAAAGAAGCTATGTCTCGTGAAATGATGCAACTTTATAAAACCTATAACGTAAACCCCATGAGTGGCTGTTTACCGATTTTGGTGCAGTTGCCTGTGTTTATCGCTCTTTATAACGCGCTTCTTTATTCCAATAACCTACGTCATGCGGAATTCATCAACTTCTTGCCATTCACCGATATCCTTTGGCTCGCTGACCTTTCTGTAAAAGATCCTCTCTATATCACGCCTCTTCTTATGGGCGCTACCATGTTTATCCAACAATGGCTTTCTCCCTCCATGGGCGATCCGACCCAAAGAAAAGTAATGATGCTTATGCCTGTTATCTTTACGGTTATGTTCTTGAACTTCCCTTCTGGTCTCGTTCTTTACTGGTTAGTAAACAACATTCTCTCCATCATGCAACAATGGTGGACACTGCGTAAGGTATAATTTATGAGTGAATTCATAGAATTTCATGCAAAAAACCTCGATCAAGCTATCGACGATGCCTGTCGTCACTTTGACGCTGAAAGGGTGAAGTTGGAAATAGAAATCTTGGAAGATGCCAAAACCGGTATTTTTGGACTCGTAGGCGCCAGAAAAGCCAGAATCCAAGCCCGTTTGGCTCAGCTTCCCAATGTTTCTTTGGCTTCCTCAGGTAAAGACGATAAAAAACGTGCTCCCGCCAAAAGTGCCAAAGCTCCAAGCAAGGCAAAGCCCGCTCCAAAAACAAGAAAATCCGCAGTAGAAGAAGCGGAAAAGCTTGTGGATAAGGCCAACGATCTTTTGGAAGCAGAAGAGCGTGCTCCTCAAAAAGCCGAAGAAAGCCAAGAAAGAACCAGAGCTCCTCGTCAACCGAGAGCTCGTCAAGAAAGAGAATCTTCAAGAGATGCGACTGAAGAAAGAAAGCCCAGAAACAACAGATCTCAAAGAGATTCCTATTCTGATTTTGACGACGAAGAAGGCGAAAGCCAACGTCAGTTCTTGTCTAAAATTGCCCATCCCGAAGAGGAAGTGATTTTGGACGACCATATCTTGGAAGCCATGGATCGCAAAGCAATGGCGAAAGCCAACTTGCACGGTAACGCCACAGAAGCGGAAATCCGCGCTACAGGTAATTACTCTCGTCAAGAAAACGGACGCGGTAAATACCAAAAAAGAAACGATCGTAACGACAGAAACGACCGCTATGAAAGAAAGGATCGTTTTGAGCGT
>CAYJHY010000065.1:0-9342 GCA_964369875.1 uncultured Mailhella sp. | reverse complement strand
AAGGTACATGACCAAAAAGCAAGCGCAATCTGAAGCAGAGATAAGCAAAAAGACAAATTTGAGTACGTTGTGGGAAAAATTCTTCGGCCACTTTGTTCTAAAAGCTGTGGCGTATTTTATCTCTATTTTCCGAACCATAACCGCGCGCGAAGAAAACATTATCACAAAGTACACTAGCCTATTCGCGCGCATTATCGGAAGGGTATCATTTTCTTTTAAACCTCTCCTGAGGACTTTTATGTAATTTAGAGAGAATATTAATGATAATGATACTGAAAAAGGGTAGAGTTTTTTCATTTCTGTTTGGTATGTATAGTATTACATGCTCGCCTCTCGTTCGTCCCTCACTCGGGACGAGCGCTGAGAATGTAGGTTGTGCATAATATATTGCCTTACCAGTATTAGCATTTTTTTATGGTAAATGATGGATTTTTGCTTATACCAATGAAGATAAGCTTGCTTTGAAGGGAGTGTACTTTAAGTACATGACCGAAAAGCAAGTGCAATCTGAAGCAGAGATAAGCAAAAAGACAGACTTGAGTACGCTGCGGGAAAAATTTCTTGGCCACTTTGTTCTGAACGCTGTGGCGTATTTTATCTCTATTTTCTGAACCATAACCGCGCGCGAGGAAAACATTATCGCAAAGCATATTAGACTATTCGCGCGCATTATCGGAAGGGTATCATTTTCTTTTAAACCTCTCCTGAGGACTTTTATGTAATTTAGAGAGTATATTAATGATAATGATACTGAAAAAGGGTATAGTTTTTTCATTTCTGTTTGGTATGTATAGTATTGCCTGCTCGCCTCTCGCTCGTTCCTCACTCGGGACGAGCACTGAGAATGTAAGTTGTGCATAATATATTGCCTTACCAGTATTAGCATTTTTTTATGGTAAATGATGGATTTTTGCTTATACCAATGAAGATAAGTTTGCTTTAAAGGGATTGTACAAAAGGTCTATGACCGACAAGTAAACGCAAAAGGATTATTGTATAATGTGCCAATCGGCACATTACTCTTTTTCTATTTAATGTATAATCTATATTAATTGTAAATATATTTAATGTAGAGCGCATTATTTGAAAGACAAAGCGACTGGAAAAGGCAATCTTGCAGAATTAATTTATAATAGTATTTTTGTTAATTTATAATACATATCCATGGAGTTTTTTATGACAAGTCGCAACGCTTTAGGAAATTTGACAAATCGTTATCGTTCTGTGCTTAAAAAATGTCAACTTATGAATGTTTTCGGCTCTCTTGCCATGGTGGCCATGCTTGTGGGGGGAAGTGTTTGCGGTGCAAGTGGAGCTACTTTAGAAAATCCCGTAGGCTCAACCCAAATTGGTTTGGAAGGTGACGCAACATCTAACGTGCTTATCAATAACGGCACATTGGGGGGGCAGTTTACTCCCGCAGCTGTAGGAGATGTGGTAAGCAGTGCAATGGTTGCCTTTGGAGATGATATAAATTTCGATTTAACAAATAATGGTACTATTTCCATAACAGAAACCGGTCAAGATGTTGCCGGAGCAATGGTAATAGGTGCTATTAGCTCACCTACCTTAGCAACAACCTATACGCTTACTAATAATAAGAGTATAAAAATTATTGATAATCTAGATAGTGGGGGATCAGACCAAACATTTGGAATGGCAGTACAGCAAGAGGTTAGCGGCTCAATGAGCAATGTAAGAAATGCTGGCGATATTGAGTTGATAACTACAGTAAGTGACGATAGCTATGGAATGTTTTTGTTTTCAGAGGGCACAGTTATTGCGGAAAACACGGGTATAATTAAAGTCGAATCTACTGATAGCAGTGCAGAATCAGCAGGTATATTTGCAATTGCTGATAAAGTTCAAGTATTAAATTCAGGAACTGTCGATGTTACAGGCTCAGCATTAACTCATGGTTTGGCATTAATTTTGAATACTTCATTAGAAGCTATTAACAGTGGTGATATTATAGTTAAATCGAGTTCTGCCACAGAGAGAGCTCGTGGTGTTGAGATTCAAGATGGTGGTGCAGCAAATAATATGAGCTTCAGAAATGATGGGAGCATATCCGTACAAGGTGTTCATGAGGCTCTTGGTATTGACTTGCGAAGTATAGCAACTCCGAGTGGGGTTGTTGATATAAACGGTAAAGGCACTATATCTGCTTCCACAAGCGATCCCGCAGGCCATGCGTATCAAGTATGGGGTAATGACACGGGATACACGGTTAATGTTAAAGAATACGGTATCGATTTAGCAGAAGTCAGTAGCTGGACGGCCAAAAAGACCGTCTTTGGTATGAACGAAACGGGTTTGCTGAAACTTGATAATACCAAACTTTTTGTTCATCCGGAAATGGACGCCAGCGGTAAGCCTGTACTTGATAAACAGTATGTTTTGGAAAATATGGTAGCGGTTGACTCTGATACTGCGACAGAAATTCAAACAATGGCTTTGGCTCCCATTAGTTCTGTAGGAACGATTGCCTCTGTTGAATCACCTGTAAACACCATCTTAGCAAAACTGGATAGCAGCAATCCCGATAAGCCTGTGGTTAGCCTTGAAGCCAATGCCGCCGCGCTTATTAACCCTATGCAAAGCATTAATGCCGCCACCATTGGTTCTGTTCATAATGCCACAAGCAATATAGAAAAGAAAATTTTTACCACATCTGTTTTGCAAAATAGTGTATCTTCCGGCAGTAATCCTAACGACAGTAGTCTTAATGCAGGTTCGGCTAATGGGCAGTGGTCTATGTTTATGGATGTCTACGGTTCTTATACCGACAACAGCAAATATGACTTTGACGCTTCCTCTATGGGTGTGACCGCAGGTTTGAACTATGCCTTCAATCCCCAATTTACCCTTGGTATGCACCTTGATTTAAGTGCTTCTAAGCTTGACAGCGATCATAGAATTGAAAACGAAAGCACAGCCTTTGCATTTGGTTTGCATGCAAACTATTTCGTAAACCCCAATTGGTATGTGAATGGTCAAATAACAGGCTCTTTTGGTAGCCATGAAATGGACTATAAACCCGAAGCTACATTCAAAGACAGTGCGGATTTTGACTCCTTTGCTCTCTCAACCGCTTTGCGCACAGGCTATATTTTCGATATCAATGAAAATAGTTCTGTTATTCCCGAAATTGGTCTTACGTATGTACATGCTGACATCGATAACTATAATTTTGCCTTTGCCGCAGAACCTCTGTATGATATGAGTGTTCATAGCACAGACTTTAGCGCTCTCTATGGTACAGCTAAAGTAACATGGCAAGGTGAGTATGAAGTGGGCTCAGGAACCCTTGCCCCAAGTGTCGGCGTGGGCGTGCGTCAAAATTTAACAGGTAATGATATTGATGGAAGTGTCTATAGCTTGGGACAAGTCTTTGATGCAACTACTTCCGAAGATTCTACTGCTTTGACAACGACCGCCGGTCTTGAATGGGCGATGGAGAATTTCAGTGTCGGCGTTTTTTATGACGGTGCTTACGGTGGTGACCAACAACACCATAAGGGATTATTAAAAATGACCTATAAATTCTAAACTATACACAATAATGTAAAAAAAGACTGCATATGCAGTCTTTTTTTTGGTATTGGTATAAAATTTCTAGTTTTCAATTTTTTGTTGGTCTTCTTGCCCTTCAACGCGAGCTATGTACTTATTTCTGCAATCGTGTCCACAAAAATATTCTACATGCTCGCCGTCACGAACAGAAATACTACTTTCTTTTTCTACATAGGTGCCACAGATAGGGTCACGCACCAAGTTTCCGGCGGCTACTCTTTTTTCTTCTTCTTTTTGTATTTTTTCTTCTTTTTTCTTTTTGTCATTCATAAAAAGACGATACAAAACATAGCCCACAATGGCAAAGGTCAAAAATTTCCAAATCATATATAATCCTTAATAGTGTTTAGTATTAAAATATTTTATTTTTGATATATTTTGTTGCCTTCAAGTTTATAATCAATTGCTGACAAAAGTTCATCTAAGCTTTGTCCGCCAATGCATACGTTGGGGGCAATTTCTTTGAGTGGCAGAAGAACAAAAGCTCTTTCTTTCATGCGTGCATGAGGTATTTGTAACGTATCGTTATCGATGACAACGTCATTGAAGTAAACAATGTCTAAATCGATGGTTCGAGGGCCGAAGCGACGTTCGCTGTCACGCACTCTCCCCATGGTTTGCTCAACTTGTAAAAGGAAATAAAGCAATTTATGCCCTTCCATAACAGGGTTGAAATCTTCAGGCAAAGGTTCTTTGTAATCAAGGCGAACCATTTGGTTTAGAAACCAGTCTTGATCTTTATCGCCTTGAGGTTCCGTCATATAAACAGAGGAAACCTCACCAACAGTTGTCTTTTCGTATGTTTTTAAATGCTCAATGGCGGTTTTTAGATTTTGTTCAGAATCACCGCAATTACTACCAAGACAAATATAAATGGAAAGAGGATTGCTCATAATACCACCTTTGCGAAAATTTAGTTTAGCATTCTATCACGCAGATTTGTGTTAGAACTTGTCTTTTATAACAAACGCAAAGAGTGTAACAAATTTTTCTTGACTTTACAAGCGTTACAAGTAAGGATATTTTTTTTTATAAAATGTGATATTCAAGGTTTTGATATGGAATTTCAATGGTTTAATGTGCTTCCTTGGCAGGCGATGAATCTACGGGTTGAAGTTTTTGTTCTTGAGCAAGGCTTTTTACAAGAGTTTGATGAATTGGATGAAAAATCCCTCCATCTTCTAGGTTTTGAAGACAATAAAGCTGTTTTAACCGCCAGAATGTATAAAGATGATTTTGGTTATGCTCATTTGGGGCGTATCGCTGTTGCCAAAAGTGTTCGGCAAAAAAAATATGGTTTGAAATTGCTTGATGAAATGGAAAGAAAAGCCAAAGAACTCGGTTTTACACGTATGGAGCTTGGGGGGCAATGGCAAGCAAAAATATTTTACGAAAAAGCAGGTTTTTGCGCTTATGGTGAAATTTTTATGGATGAAAATACAGAACATATTATGTTTTATAAAGATATCAAGTAGCTATAAAATAATATACAAAAATTTTAAATATAAACTGTAATTTATCGTTTTTGTTGCTTATAATAAATAAAAATCCAATAAAAATTAAAATATACAAATATTTTACTGGACGAAATGATTAAACTGGGTTAAATTGCTTTCTACAAAGTAAATACAGGGCGTACATAAAAAAGCTTCACGAAACATTATTGAAAGTTTCACAAAAATAGGCGAATAATGAAACAAGAACACGGCATATTGCTACTGAATAAACCCAAGGGAATGAGCTCGGCCTATGCAATAGGCAAATTGAAACGTTTGGGACAAAAGAAAATTGGTCATGCCGGAACTCTCGATCCAATGGCTACCGGTCTCCTCATTGTTTTGCTTGGCGAAGCTACAAAAATTATGTCTTATTTACTCGAAGGCGGAGAAAAAACCTATGTCGGCACAGCTGAACTTGGTGTTATAACAGACACTTGGGATGCAGAAGGGCAGGTTTTGGAAAAGCGAGACACCTCCACTATAGATTTGAAAAATATCGAACAAGAAATCGCCTCATGGCATGGTGTTTCGACTCAAGAAGTTCCTCCTTATTCCGCCGCCAAACATGAAGGCCAAGCCCTCTATAAATTGGCCAGAGCAGGAAAAGAAACTCCTGTAAAAACTAAAGAAATTTTTATTTCGCACGCAGAAATCCAATCGGTGGATTTTCCGAGTGTGCGATTTCGGGTAACGTGCAGTTCCGGCTCCTATATACGGTCCCTAGCCCACAGCTTGGGGATTCGATTGGGATGCGGAGCAATGCTCACGGAATTGATACGTGAATACAGTCACCCTTTTAGCCTAGAAAACGCTTGCGAGTTAGACGCATTACTTCAAGAACCCGAACGTCTTACGCAAAACATTATCCCCATCACAAAGGCTTTGCCCGAGTGGCGTGTGATAGAGGTAAACGCACTGGAAGCAAAGGCCATAGGAAATGGTAATCCCATTGCTTATCGCCCTGAGTTTGGTGAATTTATTTTGGCAGAACGAGCGTTTTTATCCTATAATAATAAGCCCATAGCCCTTGTTGAGTCTTCAGATATTCATAAAAGGCAAGAATGGCTTGTTCTTCGGGGACTGTTAACAGATTAACTCCATGGAAACATGGACTGGAGGATAAAGCTGTGGTAATGGATACAGCACAAAAACAAGCAGTTATCGCTGCACACGCAAAACACGAAGGCGACACCGGTTCCCCTGAAGTTCAAATCGCTCTTCTTACTGCGCGTATCGAAGGTCTTTCCGGACACTTTAAAGAACACAAGAAAGACTATCATTCTCGTGCCGGTCTGTTAAAGCTCGTTGGTCAACGCCGTAAACTTCTTAAATTCTTGAAGAAAACCGACGTTCAACGCTACCGTTCTCTTATTGAGAAACTCGGACTTCGTAAGTAATTACGTTCTATGGGGGAGGTTTTTTAAACTTCCCCTTTTTACATAATGTCAATTTTGAAAATATATTCATAAAAAGCATTACTTTAAATATAAACTCGAAACTATCGCAAAGGAGGATCTGCGAATAGGGTTGAAGACCTCAACATTATCCGCAGAATCTCCTTGCGACGGAGAAAACATGAATTTACTTAATGGAACAAGAATCAGTACCACCGTTGGCGGTAAGGAAATTATCTTGGAAACCGGCCGCATGGCTCGTCAAGCAGCCGGTGCTGTTTGGGTGCAATGTGAAGACACTGTTTGTTTCACCACTGTTTGTGAAACCCCCCTCGAAACCCCAAAGGATTTTTTCCCTTTAACTGTTGAATACAGCGAAAAAATGTATGCAGCAGGCCGTATTCCCGGCAACTACTTCCGCCGTGAAGTGGGTCGTCCAAGTGAAAACGAAACCTTGACTTCACGTCTTATAGACCGTCCTATTCGTCCGCTTTTCCCTAAAGGCTATGGCAACGAAGTGCAAGTTTTGGCTAACGTTCTTTCTGCCGATGGTCAAAATAACCCTGATGTATTTTGTATCACCGCCGCTTCTGCCGCTCTTTGCATTTCTCATATTCCTTTTGAAGGCCCCATTGCAGGCGCACGCCTTGGTCGTGTAAATGGTGAATTTGTCATCAACCCAACCAGAAAAGAACTTGAAAATTCCGAATTTGATTTGGTTTTTGCAGCTTCCGAAACTGCTGTTGTTATGGTTGAAGGTGAAGCGAAATTTGTTCCCGAAGACATCATTATTGAAGCTCTTGAATGGGGACACAAAGCTATTCAGCCCCTCATTGAAATTCAAAAAGAATTTGTTCGCTTGGTTGGCAAAGAAAAAGCTGCTTTCACTCCTAAAGAGAAAAACGAAGCTTTGTATGCTCATGTGGAAAAACTTGCTCTTGAAGCAGGCATGGACGACGCTCTTCGTGTGACCGATAAACTCGAACGCAAAGACGCCAGAAAAGCTGTGAAAACTTCCGTTAAAGCAAGCATGCAAGAAGATGCAACCTATGGCGACAACGATGAAGCTTTGAAAGAAGTGGGCTCTATTTTGGATGAGTTGGAAAAGAAAATTGTTCGTCAACGCATTCAAAAAGAAGGCACACGTATCGATAACCGTGACACCAAAACTGTTCGTCCCATCGAAATCGAATCAAGCGTGCTTCCTCGTACCCACGGTTCTGTTCTGTTTGCTCGTGGTGAAACAAAGTCTTTGGTTGTTACTACCTTGGGTGCATCTACCGATGAACTCCGTATTGACGGATTGAACGGTGACGAAACCAAGCATTTCATGCTTCATTACAACTTCCCACCTTACAGCGTCGGTGAAGTAAAGCCTGTTCGTCTTTCACGTCGTGAAACCGGTCATGGTCACTTGGCTGAACGATCCCTTAAATCCATTCTTCCCGAACAAGCTGATTTTCCGTTCACCATCCGTATCGTTTCCGAAACTTTGGAATCAAACGGTTCTTCATCTATGGCCGCTGTTTGCGGTGGTTGCTTGTCTCTTATGGATGCTGGTGTGCCCATTAAAGCCCCAGTTGCCGGTGTTGCTATGGGTCTTATCAAAGAAGGCGATGACTTTATCGTTCTTACCGATATTTTAGGTGATGAAGACGCCCTTGGCGATATGGATTTCAAAATTGCCGGTAGTAAAGACGGTATCACCGCTGTACAAATGGACATTAAGGTAAATGGTTTGCCTACCGAAGTTATGGCACGCGCTATGGCACAAGCCAAAGAAGCACGTTTGCACATCTTGGGTGTAATGCTTGACGCACTTCCTGATTACCGTGAAAAACTTTCTGTTTACGCTCCTCAGCACGAACAAATCACCGTTAATCCCGACATTATTCGTATGATTATCGGACCCGGAGGAAAAAATATTAAAGCCATCACCGCCGCAACCGGTGCAAGCATCGATATCGATGACTCAGGCATTATTAATATCTTTGCTCCTACCAAAGATGCAATGCAAAAAGCCAAAGAAATGGTTCAATACTATGACCAACGTGCCGACCTTGGCAAGAACTACACTGCAAAAGTTCGTCGCGTATTGGAAATTGGTGCCATTGTTGAAATTCTTCCTAACCTTGAAGCCCTTATCCATATTTCCCAACTCGACACCAATCGTGTGGAAAAAGTGGAAGATGTGCTCAATGTTGGCGATGAGTGTGAAGTAAAAGTTATCGAAATTAATGGCGATAAAGTAAGAGCTTCTCGCAAAGCCGTTCTTCTCGAAGCCCAAGGCATCGAATGGAAACCTGAAGACACCGCTCGCCCTCCTCGTCGTGAAGGCGGAAGAGATGGCGGACGTCCTCGTGGTGGCGATCGTGACCGCGGTGACCGCGGAGATAGAGGCGGTCGTGGAGACAGAGGCGATCGTCGTCCCCCACGTCGTGACTATTAAGAAATAGTTTTTAAGTTGGGTGATTTTTGGGGGAGAAAAATTTTGTGAACAAAAGTTTTCTCCCCCAAGCCCCCTCTTTCAAAAAACTTTATATATAAATCCCTGACTTGTATGACATTCTTTATTTTTTAGAATGTGTGTCAAGTCAGGGATTTTTCTTTTGATACATTAAAATATATTTAATGAAGCTCTAACTTATAATATAAGTAAATAAATTTAGTTTTTCAGGAAGGGGGAGTTTGAGGGGGAAACCTCATTTTTGAACTTCCAGATGACGCTCGGGGCACATCATTGTAGCCCCGAGCTCTCGTTTACAAGAAGCATTGTTTTGGTTTTACTCGCACTGCGTGGCTCTGCATATCCAATGCAGATTTTGAAAAAAATAGAACTTTTTTAAATTAAAGTTTTTTGTGGAGAGGGGGAG
>CAYJHY010000064.1:0-9358 GCA_964369875.1 uncultured Mailhella sp. | reverse complement strand
TGCACTTCAATTTCGCTACGCTCAAATGAAGTGTTTAGAGCATATCCATGAGGTTGTCAGCTTAGTATTTACTGGATATGCGCTAAAAGCTTGTCTATACCGCTTTGCGGTGAGAGATAGTCTGCGATATCGACGGGGTCGGTATTGTTGTCTCCGTGGTAATCGCTTCCGCCTGTAAGAAAAAGCTTGTGCTTTTCGGCATAACTTTTGAGTATTTCTTTGTCTTTTTCGCTGTTGTGCATATGGTTGTATTCAAGCCCCATCAAGCCAAGGGATACCAGCTCGTCAATAAGATAGAAGTTCTGTTGCTGACCTGCATGGGCAAGAACGGCTTGTCCGCCCGCTTGTGTGATAATACTTACGGCTGCTCGAACGTCTATGTAATCGATTTCCATGGCACAAATGCCTTTATTTTTAAAGGTGGTTTTATAAAAACTACCGAATTTCTCATCAATTTGCTTAGTGTTGAGTAAATATTCGAGAACGTGCTGTTTATAAAGGTATTGATTGTCGGCCTTGTTTAGTTGATCTGCATCGATGGAATATCCGTGTTCTTGCAGTATGGCTACTTGTTTGAGTGAAAGCGCGTGCCTTGCCTGTAAAATAGGCTTTACGGCCTCTTCTACCAAAGAGGCATCTTTTATATTATAACCTAGAATATGGGCTTTTTTGTTATTTCTTGGGTCTATGGCAGATATTTCTATCCCTGCCAAGACTTTTATGCTTTCTGTTTGCGGAATATAATTTCTGTGTGCTAAAGTGTCGTGATCGGTAATGGCAATGAGGTCTAGATTTTTTTGAATTGCCTTTTGAATAAGTTCTTCAATGGAATCTGTCCCGTCTGACACGGTGGAATGAAGATGTAAATCCGCTAACATGTAAATCCGCCTTCTGAGATATTAAATACTTTGTCACAAACATCTTCCATAAATTCCAAGTCGTGGAAAATGCCAAGCATGGCTCTTTCCTTGGTTTTGAGTTTTTGCAACATTTCTTTTACTAAAATTTTAGTTTTATTGTCAAGGGAGGCGGTGGGCTCATCCAAAAGCATAAGCCTTGGCTTTTTAATCATGGTGTGGGCAAGGTTAAGCCTTAGTTTTTCACCACCTGAAAAAGTATTGGGATATAAATTCCAAAGAGATTCGGAAAGGTTGAAAAAGGAAAGCATTTCTTGCGCCTTGAGATTGGCGGCCTGTTCATCTTCACCCATTTCAAGCAAGGCATTCATTACATGTTCTTTGGCGGTGGTGCGTGGCATAATGTTAAGAAATTGTGAAACATAGCCGATTTCATTTTTTCTGAGGTATAATATTTCACGCTCATCGGCTTTTGCCAAATTTATCAAACCAAAGGCTTCACTTTGATAATAAATATCGCCTTGCTTGGGTAGATAAGAGCGGTTAATACACTTCATAATGGTGGATTTTCCTGCTCCTGAGCGTCCCACAATACCGATGAATTCACCCTCATTGATAGAAAAATTAATATCTTTGCAGGAACTGATTTCACTTTGAACATGATGCAAGTAAAAGCTTTTGCTCAAATTTTCTATACGTAAAATTTCCATTTATATTTCCTTCTCTTACTTTCTGTATTCTATTCTTGAAACAACAATTCCATCCACCAAAGTATGAGTGGCCACAGGATATTTATCTTGTAACTCCACGATGATAAGGTCTGCTTTTTTCCCTTTTTCAATGGAACCGTATTGATTATCGATTTTTACGGCTTTGGCAGGGTTGAGACTTACTTTTTTTACCATGTCATAGAGAGGAATATTATGCTTTTGATGCATAATAAACACAGAGCTGAGGAGGGCCGCAGGATAATAGTCAGAGCACAAAATATCGATACTGTCTTCTAAAATAGCTTGCTCGGCACTGAGGTTTCCTGAATGGGATCCACCAAGAAGAATATTTGGTGCACCCGCAAGGGTTGCAAAACCTTTCTTTTTTGCTTCCTTGGCGACTTCGATGGTGATGGGAAATTCGGAAATATCCACATCAAGCGCTTCATTTATTGCGAGTTTTTCGACAGTGTCGTCATCATGGGAAGCGATGGCGATGTTTTTAGCATGAGCTAAGTCGGATATTTCTTTTAGTTGCTCGAAGGAAAGCATTTTTTTATTCATTTGTGCTTCCACAATTTTATCCGCCCCGAGTTCTTTAACATCCTTACTTTTGTAAGATTCCACGATTTTTTTATACAGTTCGATATTTCTGTACTGGCCTTGCCCCGGACTGTGATCCATAAAGGAAATAAGGTGTACGGCTTCTTTGTCGATACTTTCTTTTAGAATATCGTAACCGCCTAAGTTGTCGAGTTCTAAACGCAAATGTAATCTATGGTGGATAAGATGGCGCTTATCATGAATATCATTGATAAGTTTTGACAACTTGAGCACATTGTCTTTTTTGCGTATCTCGGCAGAACCAAAAAGATCGTCGCCAAGCAAAGAAAGAGAATGATACATGGTGGTTATACCCTGTAAAAGAAGCTCTCTTTCACATTCTTTGAGGCTAAAGTCAAAATCCATAATGGCAGTGGCTCTCGGCTGGATAAACTGCTCAATTTTATCGCTATGAATATCAATCATCCCCGGCAAGATATATCTGCCGTGAGCATCAATAACACGCTCAAATTCTTCGTCATTAATGGAATCAACAAAGTCAACAATGGTATCATCTTTGATAACCAAGATTTTATTTTCAAGAATTTCGTTTTCTTTAACAATAATTCCGTTTTTAATCGCTTTCATACTATGCCTGCCATGTCTTAAAGTAAGGATTGAACGAGTTGTTGCGTATAGGCGTGTTGCGGATCTTCCAAAATTTGATCGGTTAAACCGCTTTCGATGATTTTTCCGTCAAGCATAACAATGGTTCTGTCTGCAAGCATTCTGATAACGGACAAGTCATGTGATACCAACAAGATAGAAATACCGTATTTAGCTTTGATTTTACGAATCAAATCGAGAACTCTCGCCTGTACCGACAAATCAAGTCCTGTGGTGACTTCGTCAAGAAGTAAAATTTCGGGGTTATTGGCAAGGGCTTTTGAAATTTGAATTCTTTGTTGCATACCACCCGAAAAATTCTTGGGAGCTTCGGTCATGCGTGAGGTCAAAATTTCCACGGCTGAAAGGAGTTCTTTTGCTCTTTCGGTCATTTGCCCTGCATTTCTCGAACCTGCCGCAATAATTTTTTCGGCAATGTTAGAAGCGGCGGAATATTCCATTCTGAGGCCAAGCAAAGGGTTTTGATAGACCATACCCATAATAGTATTGCGGATATGTCTTTTCTGGCTACTGCTGACTTGCCAAATATTTTTTTTCCCTTCTTGGTAGGCTTTGAGGTAGGCAGAACCTTCGGTAGTCTCGAGGTCGAAATAAAGGCTTTTCATCAAGGTTGATTTGCCTGAACCCGACTCCCCCACAATCCCCAAAATTTCACCGGGGTAAACATTGAAAGAAAGATTATTGCAAGCCCATACGGTTCCGCAAATTTTACATCTGTTTTTTTCAAGATTTTCTTGACATTGCGGACAACTTGTTCCGTAGCGTACCACTAAATCTTGCACGGAAATAACGGGATTATTATCTAGAAGCATTTTTATTTTCCTCACAATATGAAGTGTCTGAACACTGATAGAAGCGTGCTCCGCTCGTTGAATCATAAAATTCATCTAAGTAACTGTTTGTACTGCCACAAAGATGACATTGTTTGCCGTCGAAGTTTTCCTTTTCAAAAGGAACGTCATCAAAAGCAAGGGATACAACCTTAGTATGAGGTGGGATGGCATAGATTTTCTTCTCACGTCCTGCACCAAAGAGATATAAACACTCAGAATTATGCAATTTTTCATTGTCATATTTTGGAATAGGGCTGGGGTCGATCATATATCTGTCTTCCACCATACAAGGATAGTCGGAAGAAATGGTGATTTTATTGTATTTAATTAAGCTTTCATAAAGTTGTAACCAAATGGGGGCATAGTCGCTTTCGGCGTGCATTTTTTTTGTTACTTCTTCTTTTGGCTCAATATAGCGTAAAGGCTCAGGAATGGGCACTTGAAATACAAGAATTTGATCGTTATTCATGGGAACTTCGGGAATTCTGTGGCGGGTTTGAATAATGCTTGCTTCCCTTGTTTTTTTGGTGGTGGTCACATCCGTACATTCTTGAACAAATTTTTTGATATTTACGGCATTCACACTTTCATCACTGCCTTGGTCGATAACTTTCAAGACATCGTCTTTACCGATAAGAGAAAGGGTAAGCTGAATTCCGCCTGTTCCCCAGCCTCTGCCGATGGGTAATTCACGAGAACCAAAAGGCACTTGATAACCGGGTATAGCCACAGCTTTTAAGGTAGAGCGACGAATTTCTTTTTTTGAACCTTCATCCAAGAACGCGAAATTATAATTAGTATTCATTTATTGACCTTCTTTTGTGGCAGAGCTTTTGCCTTTTCTCACTTGACGGACAGAATCAAGAATGGATTGGAATGTCACATAGTGTGGTAATTTCAAGTGGGAAACCATACCGTTCATTTCCAAAATATCACCGTGCATCAACACAAATTCTTCATCTTGAGTAGGCACTGTGCTTTTTGACTCCAAAATATTATCAAGAATCGCCATGGAAATAGCCTTGTTTTCATTACGTCCAAAAATAGCGCCGTAACCCACTTCAATCTCAAGGACGTCTTTACCTTCTTCCACGTTGAAACATTCCACTTCGGTAATAAGAATTTCCCCTATGTGAATGACTTCAGCGTCTTCTCCATCTGGTCCGTCTTCACTAAAAAGATAGGGAACCGTCAAGTCCACATATCCGCTTCTGAGTTCGCCGACTGTCGGGTGAACATATCCGAAACCACGTTGTGAAGAATAGGCAAGGCCTGAAATATAGCCTGAATCCGCACGGGCAAGGGTTTGTAAACGTGCGCTTCTGGGGGCAGGAAATTCAAGCATATTTTCTGTAATATCAAATGGGTCTTCGTTATCGTCTTCATAGGTTTTGATAAGACCCTCTTCCCTCAGAAAATCTGATACACGGCCAAAAGATTCGATTTCTTCATTCTTCGCTTCCGCCACAAGCTTTTCCCTTTTTTCAAAAAGAGCTTGGGCTTTTTCGTCGGCTATGTCGAAGTTGATGAGTCTGTGTGTATAGTCGTAGGTTGCACCAAGAATTTGACCGCCGGCAATATCTTTGAAAGCTGCTGAAATTCTTCTGATAACGTGCATGGAATCGGTGCTGACCACATTGGTATAATAGTTTCTGGTGAGGGTAGAGCGATAGGCTCTGAGCAAAAACACCGCTTCATCGAGGGAGCCTTCACTTTGTTTGAGCGCCAAAGCCGCATAACGAGGTGAATAAAGCCCCGCTTCGCTCATTACCTTATCGACCAAAAGCTTAAGGTTCCCTTCAATGGCTTCCAATTCTATATCTTTTTCAGAACCGCTTCTGTAAAATTCCAAAAGTTTAATACTTTCTTCAATGGCTTCTTTTCCGCCTGAAACTGCTACGTATGCCATTTATTTATTCTCCATGCCGTTTTGTTGCGTCAATATTTTTGTAAGTCTCGGAATTGCAAACAGTTCGTTATCATCATTTATAAAAATGAAATCTAGGCCCGTAGGGTATTCAAAATACATACTGTCTCTTTTTTCCAAAGCCTTTTTCACAAAAGAATTCGTTTCAAGGGAAATGGTATCTTTTATCCCTGCGCCATACATGGTGACCGTACAATCTTTCTTGGTGGGGATTTTTACAATAATCGTTGCCGATTTATGAGGATTAAGCAAAGTTCCGCATTTACCTGTTTCGATAGCATTGAGCAATTCTTCTTCCGTATCCACAAAAATATAATCCGCTGTATTGCAAGGAACTTTTTTGGAAAGAGTAAAGGACAAAATATCAGCATCAAGCGCCTTATTGGAAAAAGTACAAAAAGTGGTTTCATTATCCACCAAGGTGAGAGCAACAGAAAGTTCTGCGGGGAAATCACCCGAAATTTTTTGTACTTGCTCTTTAATGTCCATCTTTACAAGAGGATTAGACATGGCCTTTAATATTTTTCTGAACATTTGCTGACTGTCGTGGACTTCGTCAAATTCGTGTACCAGTTTCATTACATATCCTCCGCAGTCATGGAGTTGAAATTTACCATTGTTTTCAAATGAAGGGCGTTTTCTTTTTCTTTTCTGTCCAGTTGCTTTGCATAGATTTGTTCAAGCTCTTTTTCGATGGCTTGCATTTCAGGAAATTTATTATTAAACCCACAGTCTATAACCGCCATGGAAAGAACTTTATCAAAATCATCTCCCATGGTAACGGCCATTCCCTTTATGGAATTTATTTCCACAATGGTTTCTGTAACCATGACTTCACCAAGATAAAAAAGGCTTTTCTTTACCGGCTCGCGCATCTTAATCATGGTGAGGGTTTTGGAAGGCTTTTTAATAATGGTCACTTCGTATTTAGATGAAATTTTTTCAGCCATTTTATGTATTATTCCAGCATCGGTGGCTGCCATAATACTGAACATCTTTTGTTTTTTCATGAACGTCTATGCTCCTAAAGCATTTTCTGGATTAGTTAGAATTTATTTTTTAAGTTTTTATCTTTTGGTTTTTTTGGGGAAAATTTTTTATTTGAATAGAACAAATAAGTAGACGGTTTTTCAGGAAGGGGGAGGACTTGGGAGGGGGAAACCTTATTTTTGACTCAAAAATAGGGTTTCCCCCTCCCAAAAACTTTTACCCCTAGCGAACGCGTTCCTTGAGATAAGTCGAAACCATTTCGAGAAGAACTATGGTTGCAACAATAAGAAGCGTAATACAACCTGTTTCTTGCAAGTCAAAATAGAAATTACCTGTCATGTAGAGGTTATACCCGATACCCCCAGCTCCTGCGGCGGCACCCATGGCCACAGCATTGGCAAAGTTGATTTCAAATCTCATAAAAGTCCAAGCAATCATATAGGTGATACAAGAAGGAACAATGGCTTGGAAAACAATTTGCCAGTAAGAAGCACCGCTTGCACGCAAGGCTTCGATGGTGCCGAAATCGATTTCTTCAATGGACTCAGAATAGGCTTTAATCAAATAGCTCACACTATGGAAGGTCAAACCGACCACAGCCGCCACACTGCCAAGGCCTGCGGAAACCGCAAAAATAAATACCCATAAAATGGTAGGCACGGCACGGATAAAAGAAGAGAAACTCTTGATAAGGTGTGCGGTTCTTGGGTTAGCGATATTGCTTGCGCACATAAGAGAACAAAAGAAAGAAATAAATGCCCCAAAAATAGTGGCTAGAATCGCCATGGCAAAAGTAATGGCGATTTGATGCATAGCTTCAAAGAAGGTCAAATAGGTAAGTTTTGGGCTAAAAAATGCCGTCCCGATATTGACGAACGTGTCAATAATGGCTTGCATAACATCCAATTTTTTATAATCGAATGTGAAGAATGCCAAAACAGTCAACGCCACAAGGGTAAGCAAGGTATAACGTATGGTGAGAGCACTTGCGTTTTTGGAAGAAATAATAATTCTTCCTTTTTTATCCGTAAGGTATTTTTTTACCGCTTGGATTTTTTCTTCCGCTACAAAATCACGCTCAGGAAATACTTGATCGTTTACCAAAGAAATAACGTCATTTCCGTCAACCAAAATCAAATCTTTGTCATTAAGTATGGAGCTCATTATAGTATCACCCTTCTTATTTTGTTTGAAATCGCTTCAATGCAAATTACCGCCACAACAATGGACAATGTGATAAGACTCACAGAGCCGTAATCTAATCTTTTGTAATAAAGATCAAAGAGATAGCCTATACCGGTTGCGGTGAGAATACCAATCACGGTGGAGGCTCGAATATTGGTTTCAATCATATATAAAATCCAAGTAATAATCCCTGCAATGGTGGAAGGGATTATGGCTTGGAAAACAATCTGTGCAAAGGAAGCACCCGTGGCTTCCAAGGCTTCTACGCTTTCACTGCTGGCCTCATCAATGGTTTCCAAAAAGGAGCGAGTCAACATACCGAAGGTGGTGAGAGAAAGAGCAATAAAGCCTGTCATTTCGCTTTGACCAAAGGAAAAAAGTAAAAGCATTGCCCATACAATGTCGGGCACGTTTCTGAAAAATGCCGCTACCATACGCACAATTTTTTTCATCACCTTACGCCCTTTAATGATGTTGGAACCAAAAAGAGCAAAAACAAAGGCAAAAATACCTGAAATCACCGTAACCGCCACACTTAAAAGAATGGTGGAAAACAAACTTTCCAAAATTTTAGGGAGTCTGCTAAAAGCCTTCGCATCGGGAATAAGATTTTTCCCAAGCCAAATGGCAGCATTAGGTAAAGCCGCTAAGCCTTCGGAAAGTTTAAAATCAGCCAAGGAAGCAGAAACAAAATAAATAGCGATAACAACCACAAAAAATATGGTATAGCTAAGGTTTCGCTTTCTAAAAATATCTTGAGGAGTATTCATTAGGCTGCCTTTTCATTCGAATCAGTAATATCGGTAATAAGGTCGCCTTCTTTGGAACCGTAAATCTTATGGATTGTATGTTGGCTAAGCTCAGAACTTTTACCGTCAAAAGCGATTTCACCACGGCTCACACCGATAATACGTTCCGAATAATTAAGCGCCACATCCACCTGATGAAGATTGACAAGGCAGGTAATATTCATACTTTGGTTAATTTTTTTGAGAAGATCCATAATGATTTTAGCAGAGCTTGGATCGAGAGAAGCAATAGGTTCATCACACATCAAGAGTTTTGGTTTTTGCATAATAGCTCTTGCAATGCCAACCCTTTGTTTTTGTCCGCCCGATAATTCGTCACAACGTTTATAGGCCTGTTCAGAAAGACCCATAAGTTCCAGAATTTCAAAGGCTTCCATTTTTTCATTTTCTGTGTAATTGCCGATAATGCCGTCAAATAAAGATTTTACTCCAAGCTTTCCATGGAGTACATTTTCCAAAACAGTCAATCTATTCACAAGGTTATAATGTTGAAAAATCATACCCATTTGAGTTCTGACGTCTTTTAGTTCTTTTTTCTTGAGCTTGGTCACGTCCTTACCATCAAAAATAATTTCACCCGAGGTGGTTTCCACAAGTCTGTTGGTGCAACGAAGCATAGTTGACTTCCCCGCGCCCGATGAACCGATAATAGACACAAATTCACCCTGACTAAGGCTGAAATTAATATCTGACAGCGCTTTGGTCGTATTATTATAAACTTTATTGACGTTTCTAAATTCTAGCAATTTCATGAATATTCTCTCAATGGTTTATTTTTCTTTTATTTTCTTTTTTTGGGGGAAATGATTTCCCCCAA
>CAYJHY010000063.1:0-9429 GCA_964369875.1 uncultured Mailhella sp. | reverse complement strand
TTTTTGAGTCAAAAATAAGGTTTTCCCCCTCAAACTCCCCCTTTCCTGAAAAACCATTTTTAATACAATCACGTTTTGCACTAGGGAGTGTTTCTATATTAAGTTTTTTTATTATAGTAGATTAGGTTTTATTCGTCTAAAACTATCGTAAAAGCAACGTCATTCTGAGGAGGGATGGAACATCACGACGTGAGAATCCATATCACCGTCAACTCAAATCAAAGGAGGGATGGAACATCCTGACGTAAATAAATTAGAAACATACCCTAGTTATTTTCATCTATGTTTTTAATTCTTTCGATAAACCTAAGAATCTTATCAAAATCTTTCACTTTATCCGTTTCCACCCCTGATGAGACGTCAACACCGTAAGGTTGATATTTTTCCACAGCCTCCACCACATTATCGGGGTTGAGTCCTCCCGCCAAGAAAAAGTTTGATGCGGTATCGGCTTCTTGCAAAATATTCCAGTCAAAGCATTTTCCCGTACCATACCCATTATCGAGCAAAAGGTGATGTGCCACGCTTTTTTCGGCTTCTTGCACATCCGCAAGGCTTTGTACTTTCACCGCTTGCCAGATTTCCTTTTGGGGATAGAGAGCTTTTAATGTTTTGATATAGTCTTGGCTTTCCTGTCCGTGCAGTTGGATAACTTCAAGACAGTCTGCATAGTCTGCAATTTCTTGCAAACTTGCGTTTACAAAAACCCCGACTCGCTTTATATCTTGGTTCACATTATTTAGAAAATTTCTTGCCGACTCAAGGCCAAAGCCACCGATATTTCGATGACTTTTAGGAAAATTCATAATAAAACCCAAGTAATCCGGAAGCAAAGAAGAGTTAAGTCCATTGAAAAAAATAAGGTCTTCTTGCTTGTAAATTCCGCATATTTTTATTTTTGTCATAGCATTACGAACCTAAAATAATTTCATCCACAAAGGCTTTTTTGTCGGAACTTCTCATAAGCGCCTCACCGATAAGTAAGGCATTCGCCCCTTGACTCACCAACCCTATGCCGTCCTGCGGTGTTTTAATTCCACTTTCCGCCACAAAAAGAATATTCTCGGGTACCATTGCTTTGAGGCGTGAGGCGTTTTGTAAATCCACATCAAAGGTTTTGAGATTACGATTATTCACGCCCAAAATGGTTGCCCCTGCCAAAAGTGCGGACTCCACTTCTTTTTCGTCATGGGTTTCCACCAGTGTGGATAATCCAAGTGAGGTGGCGAGTTCCAAATATTCCTTGAGAACCTCAGTGGGAAGCAAAGAGCAAATAAGCAATATCGCGTCTGCCCCCATGGCCTTGGCTTCATAGATTTGATAAGGATCGACAGTGAAATCCTTGCGTAACATAGGGATAGCAACCTTTTCACGGATAGCACAGAAAATTTCATCACTTCCCAAAAACCATTTGGGTTCCGTCAAAACCGAAATACAAGCCGCCCCGATTTTTTGATATTCCATCGCTATTTGTAAATAGGGAAAATCCTCAGAAATAATCCCTTTGGAGGGGGAGGCCTTTTTTACTTCGCAAATAAGCGCAGGCGTTTTGGTTCGCAAAGCCTGTTCAAAACAAAAGGAAGGTCGAAGCGGAGTTTTTAAAAGCTGATCCTTCAATTGCTCCAAAGAACATTCTTTCTTACGCTGTGCCACACGCTCCCGATTGGCTTCGGCTATGGTGTCTAATATGGTCATAGTCAATCCTTTTATGAATTTTTGAAATATCTTGTAAATAGAGAGTTCTCAAATGAGGGGAATACCAAATGTAAAACTAACAATTTAGCAACATAGCTTAAAGTTTTTTGGGGAAAGGGAGGGAGCTTGGGGGAGGGAAAACCCATTTTTTACAAAAAATGGGTTTTCCCTCCCCCAAAAAATAAAATCCTCTCTTCCCTCTTCCCTCCTATCTACCCATTCGACATTTCGACAAAGGCTTCGAGGGTTTTCAGAGGCTTTTTGCTGTCAATGAGCTCTTGGATTTGACTGATGGCTTCATTGAGTGTGATGTTTCCTTTGGCGACATAAAGTGCGGCGGCGGAGTTGAGCACTACAGCGTCACGCTTGGCGCCTTTGGCACCGTTTAGAATATTCATGGTGATTTGTGCGTTTTCCTCAGGGTTACCGCCTTGCAAGTCTGCCTTGTCGTAAAGAGGGAAACCGTAATCGGTGGGGGTGATGGTATATGACTTGAACCAACCGTCACGGATTTCGCATGCTTTGGTAGGGGCTGAAATGGATATTTCGTCAAGCCCGTCTTTTCCGTAAACAACCATGCCTCGTTTGACGCCAAGCCTTGCAAGCACTTCAGCCAGTGGCTCCACAAGACTTTCGTCGTAAACGCCCATAAGCTGATAGGCGGCACCGAGGGGATTGGCTAAGGGGCCGAGGAGATTAAAAATGGTGCGTATGGAAAGCTCACGCCTAATTGGCGCCACATTTTTCATGGCGCTGTGGTAGACTTGGGCAAACAAAAAGCAGATGTTAATGGAGTTGAGAATTTCCATACTTTTTTCGGGCGAAATATCGATTTTTACCCCGAGCGCTTCCAAAACATCGGCAGAACCGCACTTACTGGAGGCGGCACGGTTTCCGTGCTTGGCAACGGGCACACCTGCGGCCGCCAAGACAATGGCGGATGTAGTGGAAATATTGAAGGAATTTGACTTATCGCCCCCTGTGCCGACGATTTCAAGAACTTCTTGGTCGTTGAGTAACTTGGTGGCGTGCTTACGCATGCCTTTGGCGGAAGCGGTGATTTCTGTGATGCTTTCGCCTTTCATGGCAAGAGCGACAAGGTAGGCACCGACCATGACGGGGGAAACTGCTCCGCCCATGATTTCGTCCATGACGGCTTCGGCGGTTTCAAAATCGAGATCTTGCTTTTGTAAAAGCTGTTGCAAGGCTTGCTTAAGCATGGGAAACTCCTATGAAATTTTTTATAATAGAACGCCCTTGCGGGGTCAGTATCGATTCGGGGTGGAATTGAACACCATAAACAGGATATTCTTTATGGGCAACGGCCATGATTTCACGCTCGGCTTCGTTTTCCTCCATGGTTTGGCCTGTGACCACCAGAGCGGTGGGGAGGGTGTCGGCTTTTAAGGCCAATGAGTGATAACGTGCCACTGTGATTTCTTCGTCCATCTCAGAAAAAATTCCTTGATTGACGATTTTTATGGGCGATTGTTTGCCGTGCATCATTTTTTTTGCGTGGGAAACAGTTCCGCCAAAGGCCTCACAAATGGCTTGATGTCCAAGACAAACCCCTAAAATAGGAAAATCTTTATGAAGTTTTTGTACTACTTCCACACAAATTCCTGCGTCGGCAGGCTTTCCGGGGCCCGGGGAAAGAATGATGTGCGAAGGAGCAAGGGCAACCACTTCTTCGACACTCATGGCGTCGTTACGAATAATTTTAATATCGGGATTTATTTCCCCGATAAGTTGAAACAAATTGTAAGAAAAACTATCGTAATTATCTATAATAAGTATCATTTCCCACTCCGCCTATTTGTTGTTTTGCAAGGCTTTTACACAAGCCATGGCCTTGTGTATACATTCATTATATTCGCTTTTGGGATTGGAGTCCGCCACAATTCCCGCACCTGAACGCACATAAATTTTACCATTTTTCTTGACGATAAGACGGATGGCAATGCATGTATCCATGTTTCCGCTAAAGTCAAAATAACCGATGGCGCCCCCATAAACCCCACGTTTAAGATTTTCGGCTTCGTCGATGATTTCGCAAGCTCTGATTTTTGGGGCACCCGAAAGAGTTCCTGCAGGTAAAACCGCTTCCAAGGCATCCAAGGCGTCTTTGTCCTGGCGGATTTTTCCGCAAACCGTGGAACCTATGTGCATCACATGGGAAAAACGTTCGATTTTCATATACTGTTCTACTTTGACAGTGCCAAAGTCACTGATTTTTCCAAGATCATTGCGTCCCAAATCTACCAACATGTTGTGTTCGGCACATTCTTTCTCATCGTTAAGCAGTTCTTGTTCCAAGTCCATGTCTTCTTCTTTTGTTTTGCCACGGGGCTTGGTGCCTGCCAAAGGATAGGTAAGCACCTTTTCGCCCTCAAGGCGTACCAAGGTTTCAGGGGATGCTCCCGTCATTTCCACATTATCGCTCGAAAAATAGAACATATAGGGAGAGGGATTATTTTGCTTAAGCTGTTCAAACACCGGAAAAAGTGAGCCCTCATAAGGTGCGCTTAAACGATTGGAAAGCACCACTTGAAAAATATCGCCTTCGTAAATATTGCGTTTGGCTTTTTCCACCATGGCACAAAATTCTTCCTCGGAAAAGGCAGCTTCAAATTCGCCCGTTAATTTCCCTTGTTCTTTCTCTTGGCTTGGGGCATTAAGTAATATATTTTCAAGGGATTCAAGCTCTAAGCTTATTTTTGTGTAGTTTCGTTCAAAATCACTGCAATCCACATTACCGAGTAACACCACTTTTTGTTCCAGATGATCCACGGCAATAATCTTTTTGAACAACATCAAGTCTACGTCTTGAAAATCGCCTTCATCGTTTCCTTGGGCTTGACCATTTTTGCGACCCATGTCTTCGAGTTTCGGTTCACTGTATTTTATAAAATCATAAGCAAAATAGCCCACAAGGCCACCTGTAAAGGGGGGCAAAGCTTCAAGGCGAGGGCTTTTATTTTCGGCAATAATTTGTCTGATGTATTCATGAGGGCGGACATTTGTGAGAGCTACTTTTGTGCCTGAATTAATGCGCAATTCCCCGTCTCGGCACGCCAATTCAAGGCTTGGATCAAAACCCAAAAAACTATAACGACCATAACCGCTTACGTCTTCGCAAGATTCAAGCACAAACACATGACGACTGAGACTTTTAAGCACAGGATAAATTTCTGCCACACTCATTTTTTTTTCCATGGTCAGCCCTAAAGCTATGCTTTGATAGTCGCCCTGACGGAGGATTTCTTCTGCTTCTTGTTTACTTGGATAGAATTTCATGATTTTTCCTTAAGCTTGATGAGGGAGGGAATAAAAAAAAACGGCAACACCGTTTGCGGTATTGCCGTTTTTTCATTTTATATCTTTTAATACTTAAGAAAAGATATTTGGGCACACGCAAACAGACCTAACTTCGTTAAGCCACCAAAAGTTTTGCCATGTGTTAAATTGTCTTTTCATTATGTACTCTTTTTTAATGTTTTTTAATTTTTATACCAAAGAAAAAATTTTGTCCAGTGTTTTTTCAATACGGTAAAAAATAATTAAATTATTTACAATTTTGTAGTTTTGATTGGGGTAATTTTTATTTAAGATACCTCTTTTGGGAGAGGAAAAAACTTTAATATTTAGAGCTCTTTTTTTCCACAAAACTTGTATAGGATAGGCAGAGGCATGCAACGCAAACAAAAAAGGTTTTTCCCCTTCAAAATACTCTCCTGCCTACTTTAGGCATCTCCACGAGTAAAATGATTACCAAAACAGACAATTTTTTCACCATTATAGGCGTTTTCAGACGATTGTAACACAAATTGTGAAGATGCGAGTTTTTCCACATTTTCATGCATACCAAGCCAAGGTTCGATGCTTTGCAAGGTGCTTATCACGGTATTAGCCCCTTTGACATAATAATGCATGGGAATGGTTATGGCAGGTTTGTAGCGTTTTAAAATTTCGTCTGCTTCGCTATAAAGTAAAATATGTTCGCTTTCGTCCACAGGTAAGAAAAGCACATCGATATTAATGTCTTGTAAGAATGCATCCACATAGGCATCGGGTTTCGCCCTATTATCCCCCCAGTGCACCAATGTTTTACCGCCACATTCGACAACGATAATACAATTATCCATGTGTAAATTATTATTGGGTGGGCTAAAATCTTCACTAAAATCTTTTTGTAATTCCGTCCAGCGGGTTTTACCGTGGCTGTCACTGACGTGCTTATCCCCAAGGCCTGTAATGCGTACATCACCGAGACAGAACGTACCGATAGGTCTTTCCATGGTCATACGAGTTTTGGGAATATGCACGGCATCATGATCGAAATGGGCGTGTGTGGAAAGGGCAATATCCACTTCAACCGCAGGAAATTCCTGTGGAAACCACATTCCCCATGCCGCATCATTACGCCAAGGGTCAATAAGCATAGAAATCCCTTTGGAGCTGGTTATTTTCATGCAAGAATGACCAAAATAGTCAATAGTCACGGCGCCTTGATCTGCGCTTACGCCTTCGGCCTGTATTTTGCGTAAGGCCTCATTATTTATTTGAAAAGATTGTGCGTTTGAACCTTCCATAATACCTCCATGAGTTGAAAACAATCTTATAAGAGTTGGGGACTTACTTTATATACAAATGTTCCCCATTAACGTATTGGAAAATATAATCTAACTAAGAATATACACAAAAAGTAAAGTTTTTTCAAGAAAACTTTGCATCGTTAACTATTTTATGCACGTGAATTTTATTTGAGGGGGTTTGGGGGAAATCATTTCCCCCAAAAAAAGAAAAAAAGCAAATGGGAATGACGTGTTACCTTATGCAAGCCTCAAATTTTTTGCAAAATGGCATAGAATAAAATATCATGCCCTTTTAGCAAGGGATTAATAGCAAAAGGATTAATATAGCCCTGCTCAAGTAAGGTTGCTCCACCGCTGTTTTTCACAGTTTCACTATTCATAAAATTCTGTATTTGCTCTTCATTTTCCTTATAAAAAACCGAGCAAGTACAATAAAACAGATACCCCTCAGGGCGTAAACAATCCCATGCTTTTACAAGAAGTTCTTTTTGAACAGCACAAATCTGCGAAAGGCTTTCTTTGGTAATTCTTTGTTTTACCTCAGGATTTCTGGCGATAGTCCCCGATGTGGAGCAAGGGCTGTCCAAAATAATATGACTACATTTTTCTTCTCGCAGAGCTTCAAGTATTGTTCGTGTTTTTTCTTGGGAATCACCCTGTATTAAATGCGGTTCCGTTGAACCCTTTTTTTGACTATGCAGAATATATTTTTCAATCTTAGAGTATTCATAGGATGAATTTAGATCATCTCTATTTATGCGTATATATTCGGCAACTTCCTGCAAACTCAAGTTCACATACAAAGGAAGCTCACCCCCATTACAACTATTTTTATAGGCTAGAAATTCTGCTTTTTGCATAGCCTGTTCGAGGCGTGTTTTATTGGGATCGGAACAAAGCACAAGTCCATGGTTATGAGTATTGTTTATAGCAGAATTTCCGAGCATTGCTTGCTCTTCCAAAAGGGCAAGGCTTTTCCCTCCCCGACCACAGCAAGCATCCCAAATGCGTTTGGGAGACAGGTTTTGTGAAAGAGATGGATTTTGCAAATAGGTTTTGATTTTTTGTACAAATAGCTGGGAAGCCACACCTTGACGAGTCAAAAATCCTTCTTTTTCATAAGAATTTATCTTTGCTCTTATTTCTTGATTGGAGCTATTTTCTTGATTTTTTGTCTGTTCAACAAGAAAAAAACCATGAGGGTATAGATATTCCATCCCTTGCTTTGCGGATATTTCTTTTAATTCATCCGACATTTTTTCATCTTGAACAGAGATTCTGTAAGCAGGTATAGGCGCGTAAAAACTGTTTTTAACCACATCTTGCATAATATTTTTAAGTGTGGGTGCTCGCATTTCATCACTAAAAAGTGGAGGAATATTCGCCAGTGCATGATCTTTTCTGAGCTGTTTCTTGCTTGGGATTTGATTGGAAGCAACAGGCGCGTTTAAAGCCTCTTCTGCATTGCGTAAAAGCTCTGCCAATTCTTCCTTTTGGCGCAAAGCATTACGCAAAACCCCATTTACAAGATTGGCCGAACCTTGTCCCAAATGTCCTTTGATATCGTCTACATATTCAAACAAAATGGCATGATCGTCGCTCTCTTTTGCAAGACAAAGAATTTCATAGAGAGCTAAAATCAAACTGATTTCACAACGCGGAGCAAGATTTTTTTTATTATGCAAAAGGCCTTGCAAAGGAAGGCGCAAAAGCCCCCCCATTCGAAAATATGCGTAGGCAAGCTGTGTGCAAAAGGCCTTATTTTCTTTGTAAAAACGTTGAGAAGAATTTTTTTCGTCGCTTGAAAAATAGCGATTAAAAAAATCTTGTAATATTTGTGGTAGCGGGACACTACTTGTTGTAGCCAATAAAATAGCTTCCACTACCACCGTGCGTGCGTTTATATTTTTCTTGGTTTTGCTCATAATATTTTCTAAGCAAAATAAAGGCTTGGGTTGTTTTTCAAATAACCGTTATTAAAGGCTTTTGCATCCATAGATGCCTTGCCTGCCAAACGGATTTTACGAATACCATAATGCCCATGGGCACACTTGACCACAATATAATTTTTATACAAGCCAAGCACTGCACCGTTTTGTATGTCTTCATAGCTTTTACCATGATGTTGCGCCATCAATATTTCCACGTCTGCGTCGCCAAAACCAAGACGTTCCAAAACATAACCTTCTTCCATGCGTACGGCAATGGCATCTTTTTCAGGCACGCAAAGGCTTGCAGTGGCACCCGGATTTGGTGAAAAACCACGGATATGATTGTGTATACACTCCGAAGATTTTGACCAGTCGATATGCGCTTCTTGCTTGGTAAGCTTGGCGGCATGGGTGGCTTTTTCGTGGTTTTGTTCTATAACTGTAAGTCTTTGCTCACGAATCATTTTCAAAACTACCCCCATAAGACGTATTCCGCTTTCCCCAAGGTTAAAAAGTAAATCTTGTGTATTATCGGAATGTTCTTCGCAATCTTCAATAGGAACAGCCTGTTGCATCACAATAGGCCCCGAGTCAAGCCCCACTTCCATACGCATAATAGTGACACCGCTTTGGCTGTCACCTGCCATCAAAGAACGCTGTACAGGAGCCGCTCCGCGATACTTGGGAAGTAAAGAAGCATGGACGTTAAAAGCTCCAAAGATTGGAACATCAAGCACTTCTTGCGGTAAAAGCATTCCATAGGCCGCCACCACCAAAACATCGGGTTTAAGCGCTTTTAATTCTTTCAAAGCTTCGGGATTATTGCGAAAAGTTTCAGGCTGATAAACGGGTATGTCATACTCTTTTGCCAGAATTTTCGTTTCGGGCTCTTGTAATTTTTTGCCACGTCCTGCCTGTCTGTCGGGCTGAGCATAAAGCGCAACAAAAGTATCTTCATCTGCCTTATTTTCCAAAAGTCCTTTTAAAATCTGTGCCGCAAAATGTGGTGTTCCCATGTAAACAATACGCATGCCAAGGCCTCCTCGGTATCTAAAAAATTACGCAGTCAAAAATAAAAATTCATCCAACAAATCAATTAAGGATCCGCAAGCTCCGCCTCCAAGCATATGTACGCCGAAAAGCTCTTTACGTTGTTCTTGCATAATATGTTTTGGGACAAATTCCGCATCGGCAATGGTATCGCTGAG
>CAYJHY010000062.1:0-9587 GCA_964369875.1 uncultured Mailhella sp. | reverse complement strand
TTTGTATATCATTTTGGTTTAGAGCAGTTGCAATATTTATTGGAACTGCTCTAGAGAATATGTAGTTTTATTAGAGTTGTTTTTATTGGGGGAGGGAGAACACCCAGCTAATATTGAGCAGAGCGAAATTTAGCATCATTTCAAGGTGCTTCAAAAAAATAGGTTCCCCCTAAACAATATAACTCAATACAATCAACTCTCTTGACGATAAAAGTGCAGTCTTTGCTCGGCGTAGTTTATTTCTTCATCGTAGCCATTAATTTCTTCGTTCATTTTGGCATCAAGAACGTCTTTTAGAATTTTACCGATAAGAGGACCTTTGCTGACACCAAGGTTTATAATGTCTTGTCCTCTAACGGCAATGGTTTCGAGTCGTGTTTTGTATACATACAAGGATATATGCTTTTTCAAGTTTTCGTCGGCAATATAGGGGGCGCGTGCAACCAAGAACAGAAGCGCTTCAATGGGAATATTGCGTAAGATGTCGTGTAACTCACTCATACGAAGCTCTGACTTCATCCAAGATTCAAGCTTTGGTATGGCTTGGATGAGCTGGGAACGAACTCGAAGTATTTCTTTTATTCTTAGGTCGATGAAATCAAGACGGTGCAAAAGTTCTTCGACTTCATGGGTGGAAGAACTGCGACACATGGCAAAAATAAAGAAATTAAGTAAGTTAACTTCTTCTTCAAGATACAGTAGTTTATACCAATCAAGAACCTTGTAACATTCGTCGATAAAGTGTCTTTTTTCGGGCAAACCGATATCCAATATCGGATGGATTGCGCTAAAAAGATTAAATTCTTGCAGACGGTCAAAGCAAGCGAGGGGATCGCTTTCTTTGAAGATAATATTCAGTTCTGTAACGATTCGTTTTCCGCTCAATTTATCGATAAGCCCAAGCTCCACGGAGTTTTTAATAAGCTTGTCGCAGTGATGACTGAGCTTAAATCCATAGCGTTGCTCAAAACGAATAGCACGTAAAGACCTTGTAGGATCTTCCACAAAACTAAGCGCATGCAAAACACGAATATGTTTTTGTTTGATATCATTTTGCCCATCAAAAAAGTCTACCAATTCGCCAAAAACTTCCGAATTGAGCTGTATGGCCATGGCGTTGATACTAAAATCACGACGGGTTAAATCCATACGAATGGAAGAAAGTTCTACGGTTGGCAATGCGGCGGGACTTTGATAATATTCAAGTCTGGCTGTCGCCACATCAATTCTGATTTCAAAATCTTCTTGATTTTTTTCCTTTATAGAGTCCGATGCCGAATCCGATACAATTTTTTCTTTTTTATTTTTTTGGATTTTTTGTTCGGTAGAAGCCTGATGACCCAAACGACTTTGCAGAGTTTCTACAGCTTCTTCAATATCTTTGACGTTGTTTACTTCGCTGATACGGGGTAACACTTCTTCTTCAAAATGGGATTTTTCCAGAGTCTTCGAATTAAAAATAAGAAGAGCGGTTAAAAACTCAGCATGCTCTTTCACTCTGCCCTTAAGAAGAGTTGCCAAGTCACGAGCAAAAGCAATGGCATCCCCTTCAACCACGAGATCGACATCCATTCCAGGCCAACGCATTTTATGGTTATCCATCAGTAAATCGCGAACAAAACCACCCACAACATAAACATGCACCCCACGCTCAGAAGCTAACTGTCCTGCAAGCTCCAAAATTCGCACACAGGCAGGCGGAACAAATAATTTTAACATTTTCGCAACATTTTTTTTGCGAGGTGTCTTAGAACGAGGGCTTGGCAATTGCGCTTGATTGTCATCCAGAAAAATTCGGATAAGATCGGTTCTGGTTATCAAGCCTATAATCGGACAATCTTGAAGGTATTTGTCACTTTCTGCTTCATTCGACTGATTGTCCACATCAACTGTAGGTTTACTTACTCCTGAGTCATCAACCACCGGTATAAGACGCTGACGCTCCCCTACTACAATATCCATTAGTGTTTGTAACCCTGTATCCGGTGTTACCATGCGAAAACGTCTATTCATATAAGCCGTTACCGTGACAGAACCAAGGCCGTGCGTTATGGCTTTTAAGGCGAGCTGATGCTCAAGCCAACCAACACAAATTTTAGTTTTATCTTTGCAAACAGGTATGGCTTTAAAACCAAATTGTGCCATTATAGTCTCCGCATGTGCGATGGTATCATATTCATGTACAATCACAGGAGGAGCAGTCATAAGACGTTTAGCGGTTTTATCTTTGTGGGTAATAAGAGAGATTTGGGCGTGTATAAAATCAATCAACTCAGATAACGTTTTATCTTTAACCATTGCCGCAGCAGCATATGGGTGACCGCCACCACCTAAAAGGGTGCACACTTTACCCACATCGATACTGTCTTCTTTGCTTCTGGCCACCACTTGCACCGCATTTTTCATAGAAGCCAAGGCAAAAACCACATGACATGGATTGAGATCTAAAAATTGTGGCATAAGCGATGCAAAGTCATTGAGATAATAATCCAAACGGGCGCTGGCGATAACAAAACGAATGCCTGCATATTCAAAAAATTGGGAGCTTTCCACCAAATCATTCAACACACTGAGATGTTCTTTACTCATGCTTCTGTGGGTATATTCTATAACAAAATCCGGGGAAAAACCTTGCTCCAAAAGCCATGCAGAAGCGTAATAGTCTCTTGGTGTAGTTGACGTATAACTGAAAGACCCCGTGTCAACATAAATACCTAAAGCCAAGACATTGGCAAATTCACAGGGAATTTTGTGGAAAGTTGATTTGATTTCTTCACATATCAAGGTTGAAGCAGACCCGACTAAATCCGATTTTCCGCCATCGGCCGTTATATCCCCACTAGGGTGATGATCCCAGATTAAAATTTCTAATGTAGCAGAGTCATTGCTTAGAGATTGTATGTGTTCCTCGTGGTTAGCAACAGAAGAATTACTTTCAAGCGCCTCATCATCAAGAAGTCCGTGCTTTTCCAAGAGAGGTTTGATATGGGAAATACGCTCTAAAGTTTGTGTGTCCACCACAACCAAACGTTCAATATTTTCATAGTCGGCATCTTTTGGAGCGATAAGCCCAAAGAGAGGTTGTGCCACATCATCAAAAAATTCTTGAACATTCTTTTCTTGGGTACCCGGAAAAACAAGCTGTGCATCTGGAAAAAAAAGAGAAACCCCCACAAGAGATGTAAGGGCATCAAAATCTGCATTATGATGACAAGTTATGAGAGTTCTTTTCTTGGGAAAACGTTCCTGTTCGTAATCTGTCAACATAAAACCTCAAGGTAGTTTGTACTTTGAAATCTCTGTAATATTCATTTTACAGGATAAAAAGGAACGTTTGCGAGGCAAGTATGACTATACATCACGAATAGTCGATATTTTGCATTTAATCAGAAATTATAAAAGGTTTTCTTTTTTCAAGATAAGCTCAATCTCATCCTTGGCAAGCCCTGTCTTTTGGGCGATACTTTCAAGGGATTGTCCTTTTTTACGTGCGTTCATAATAACTTCACGCAATAGGTATGGAGAGTGGCTGATTTCTTCGGCTTGTTTCAAAAGGCGCTTTAACATGTAAATACGCTCTTCCATGGCAAGATTGAGGCGTTCTAATTGTTCTTGCCTTTGGATAAAGGTCGCCACCATTTCTTGTTCTAAGGTCACATTACGAAGCAATCTATCCATTACTTCTTCTTGATTTTGCTGTAAGTTCTCAAGAGCACTTTCCGAACGCTTTAAGCGTTTGAAAAATAATAGAACTAAAAATATAAGAAAAAATTCAGCAACGGTGATGCTAATCAAAATGAGCCAATTCATCGGTTAAACCCTAGTATCAAATAGTTTTCCGGCCAAAGGATTATGTGAGGAAGGAGATCTTTCCACATTTTCTTCCGGTTCACGCTGGGGATTTTGCTCTTGCTGCATAAGCTCCCCTTGATTATGCCCATCTTCCGAAACAGTTTGCATCAGAGAAGAACTTGCCGTTTCCTCAAGTTTTTGACTTTCTTCTTTTACTAAGTTAGCCACGATATGTTGTGCTGCTTGTGTTGTCGCTTCTGTTCTTGTGGCAAGGTTATTTACGAGAGCGGCAATCCCTTGCTGTTGAGCATTGAGTAAAGGAATTGTAGGAATCATTGTAACCCCCTTTATAACTTATTCGTATAAAAAGCTATCAAAATATATATCTTTAACGGCACCTTGCACTACGTATTGATTGATAATTTCAATCATACCGGCTTTTATTTCTTCAATATTTTTATAATCCATCAAGAACTCAACATCACTATTAATGAGATAATAGTAAATTGCATCTCTGACGATCCCTTGATTGGCAGTAATTTCTCTGTTGAGCTGTGGATTATCTAAAACCAAAATAAACTTAGCGTTTAAAAACTCTGCTTTTCTTGAGTTTTCCCCAAGCTCAATCCAAAAAGGATCTAAACGAACTTGCAACTTATCCGTGACATCTTTCTTGACTGTAGTCGGAACTACCACAATATTTTGTGCGATAACTTGCTCAACGGTTTTACCCATGAAAAGAAATACGTAAGCCCCTGCCCCAATAACGGCAAGTAAAAGAACTCCGACGATAATTAAAAGAAGTTTCTTTTTAGATTTCGGGGCTTCTTCCTCTTCTTCATCTTTAGCGTCTTTTTTACGTTCGTTCTTTTTGGCGTCTTCAGGCTCCTTCTCTTTCTTGTCTTCTTGTAAAAAAGGAGCATCTTCCAAGTCAAGCTTTACGTTTTCCTTTGCCGATTCTTCAAAAGAAGGGTCATTTGCAAGAGTAAAAGGCATATCGTCGTTTGAATTCTGCAAATCATTTTGATCGTTCATCTGTGTCAAAACCTACACCCTCCTTCACAGCATCATCAACAAATACAGTTAGAGTAAGCTAAAACAGTTTATCGCCAAGCAGTTATAAGCGTAATTATGCAAAAATCTTATCGATTTTTTTCTTCATAACGTCCGCAGTAAAAGGCTTTACAATATAGTTGGAAACTTTTGCTTGTGCTGCTTCCAAAATATTTTCTTGTTGTGCTTCAGCGGTAACCATAAGGAAAGGAAGATGTCCGAGTTTTTCGTCGGCTCTTACTTTTCTAAGGAGTTCAATCCCGGTCATTTGGGGCATATTCCAGTCAGAAACAATAAAATCTATTTTTTGTTTTTGTAAAATTTCCCAAGCAACTGTGCCGTCATCGGCTTCAACAATGTTCACAAATCCAAGTTGACGAAGAATATTTTTCACAATTCGACGCATTGTAGAAAAGTCGTCTACCACAAGAACTTGCATATTAAGATCGTATGCCATACAAACCTCACTTTTATATGATTGATACAATTTACCAAAAAAGAGAAAAGTTAGCAACCTAATATTTCAAAGAAAGTTCATAAATTAAAAATTCTGTTAATTCAATATATTTTCTCTAAATTATCGATATACATCTCCTTTAAAAAGGAGAATCATCACCATAACGTAAAATAAATTCACGCCTGAGCCTTGCCACCGCTTGGGAGTGCAACTGAGAAACCCTGCCTTCTGTTACATTCATAACTTCAGCAACTTCACGCATATTGAGCTCTTCCACGTAGTAAAGCGAAAGCACGAGTTTTTCTCTTTCCGTCAAGGTGTCAATGAGGCCGGCAAATTGCTCTGCAAGCTCGGCAAGCACAGAACCTTGAAAAGGTTCACCACCTTTTTGTGGTTCACCTGCAAAAACTTCTTCAATGCTGTCCAAAGGCAAGACTATTTGACATTGCATTGCTTCTAAGCCCTGTTGAACATCCTTATCGACCATTCCGGTTTTTTCTATAATTTCTTCTACGGAAGGTTGTCTTCCGTGTTGCAATTCAAGCTGAAGAATGGCGTTGTCAATTTGTCTTACTTTTTGTCTCAAACTTCTTGGAAACCAGTCAAGCCGCCTAAGTTCATCGAGCATAGCTCCACGGATTCTATTTTCCGAATACGTGGTAAAACGAATGCCCAAGTCGGCTCTGAATTTCATAAGAGCTTCCATAAGTCCAAGAGTTCCCGCACTTATGAGCTCACCAAGTTCGATATTTTTAGGAAGCTTAGCCTTTAGACGCAAGGCCAGAAATCGGATTTGCGGTGCATAATGCCGAACAATGAGATCTTTTTCAGAATGGGTGAAATCATCCCAAGCAGTCTCTCCTGTCTCTAAACGTTCCCACGCTGGAAGAACATTAGGAGGCATTAAAGAGGAGCTTTTTCCAGAAGAATTTAATGTTTCCATCTACAGTCTCGGGGCTATCCATGTTTTGTACCATATTTGCAATTTTTCCAACAGCTATGGCAGCATGTGATTCGGGTTCACCAACACAAAAAGGAACTTGCTTTAAAATTGATTTACGGACAACGGAATCTTTGGGAATAGTTCCGAGTAAATCTAAAGAAATGTCGCCCAAAAAATTATCACAAGCAACAGAAAGACGGGAATATACACTCTTGGCAAGCTCTGCGGACGGTGCTGAGTTTACCACTACTTTAAATCTGTCAATACCATGTCTTTGTTTCATAACCTTAATGAGTGCGTACGCATCGGTTAAAGAAGTGGGTTCTGTTGTAAGCACCACAATTCTTTCTTGCACTGCCAGATTGAAATATAAGACATTGTCATGAATACCTGCACCTGTATCCACAAGCAAGTAATCAATCGTATCTTCAAGCTCGTCAAACAATTCCAAAAGTTCAAGTTTTTGTCCTGTTTCAAGGCTCATCATGTCACTACCGCCCGAAGAAGCCGGTAAAATTTGAAAGCCATAAGGAGTATCACAAAGAACTTCTTTTAAACTTTTTCCGCGAAAAAGATCAAATATATTATATTCAGGTGCCAAACCTACGGTCACATCAACATTCGCAAGCCCTAAATCGGCATCAAGCACAACAACACGTTTTCCGGCTTTTGCAAGACAGCAAGCAAGATTGACGGATAAATTTGTCTTTCCTACTCCTCCTTTTCCGGAGGTAATACTTATTACTCTGGGACTATCACTCATTCCATACTCCATAGTATCAAGCCAGCTATTATCTGGGAAGTTGATGTTTTAAAATAAGTTTCCAAACCTGACTTTCTTCGGCCACCGATAAAGAACCTTGCAAGGACGCCCCATACGATAACGCAGATATAGGAAGCCTTGATTTTACAGCAACATTAATAAGTTCACCATAATGTTGCACTTCATCCAACTTCGTCCACAAGACATCAGCCGGAAGGTGTGAAGAATATCTTCTGAGAATTTCCTTCATATTGTTAAAGTAAGGCGATAAAACCAAATGAACTTGTGCCTGCAACTGATTCAAGCCATAATGATCCAAACTGTCTGTCAAAAGTTCATTTTTTGATAAGCCCGGCATATCAATAAAAATACAATCAAGATCTCGGCAAGCTTTCATCGCCGCTTTCATGGCGTCACTGTCAGGTGCTTCAAAATAAGGAAAACCCGATAAGTCTGCCCAGTGGCGTAAAACTATACGCCCATTCCCTCTGGTCACGTCTGCATTGATAAAGCCAATTTTCAAATGTGGACATTCATCTTTTCTGAGCATGGCAAGGCGAAGGGCAGACGTTGTTTTTCCGCTACCGTAAGGCCCTACCATCAATTGGTACTTTTCAGGATAATGATCCATGGTAAAAGGTTTTACAGGGACAAAAGAGGCCATCACAGAAAGCATGCCTTTTTGCTTTACTCCCTCTTCTCTGTTACTGCGCACCAAGGCATTATAAAATTCCACAATAACATCACGCTCAACCCCTTCTTTTTGGATATATTCCAAAGCAACCCGTTGGTGAGGCGTGAGGTTTTCCCATTGCATGGCAGGTTGCATCAGGGTATAGATATGATTTTTTAATTGGCTCCACTCTTTATGCCACTCATCCCAGCCACCGGGAAACCCTTGGGGCGTACTTGTTGTCATGGGAGCTTGCACCTTATCGGTGCCTGCGGTCACTTCAACCATACGTCTGCCATCATCTTCAAAGATTTCTCGACTGCCTAAAATTACAGCCTCAGAACCAAGTTCTGCCTTAATCGTATCAAGCACTTCTTTGGTGCTATTTCCTATAAATACTTTTACTCGCATTATTCAATACCCACATTACCCGCAGAGTGTAGACGAACATCAGCCGGAATTTCAGCTTGAGATAGCACAGGGACATTCGGTAAGAATCTCATAATAAGTTGTGAAAGATGAGGTCTTACCATGGGTGAGGTCAAAAGCACGGGCTGGCTTGTAAACATCACCGCATTTTCAATCACTTGATTAAGGTTATTCACCAATTTTTGTGCAGATACAGGATTGAGAGCCAAGAAAGATCCATTATCTGTCGGACGAATAGCCTCTTGCACCGTACGATCTGCTTGAGGATCTAAGGTTACAATCACAAGTCCACCGTCATCATCAAGATAGGGTTTGATAATGGTTCTTGACAATTTCTCACGTACATATTCTGTCAAAATTTCGGTACTCTTAGTATTTTGCCCAATATCGGCAAGGGTTTCCACCACAGTCAGCATATCTCTGATGCTGACATTTTCTCGAACCAAGTTTTGCAGTACTTTTTGCACTTGACCAAGTTGTAAAATGTTTGGCACAAGATCATCCACCGCGCGAGGTGCTGTTTTAGCCAAGGTGTCAAGCAGAGCTTGCACTTCTTGTCTTCCGAGAAACTCACCAAGGTTACGACGAAAAACTTCTGTTATATGGGTTGCGATAACCGTGGAAGGATCTACAACAGTGTAGCCCGCAATCATTGCTTCTTCCCTTTGACCTTCCGTCACCCAAAGGGCAGGTAGGTTAAAGGCAGGTTCCATAGTTTCTACACCTCTGACCCTGTTAGTAACGTTACCCGGATCCATAGCCAAGAAGTGGTCTATCAAAATTTCGGCACTGGCAACCTGATTCCCTTTAATAAGAAGAGAATATTGTCCCGGACGAAGTTGTAAATTATCTCGCAAATGAAGCGCCGGCACAACCACACCCATATCAAGTGCAAATTGACGACGAATGGAACGAATACGAGTGAGTAAGTTACCGTTTTGGTCTTCGTCCACCAAAGGAATAAGCCCATAACCGACTTCAAGCTCAAGAGTGTCGAGGGGCAAGAGTTTTTGTACGTCTTCGGGACTGTCTGCGGAAGCTGCGGCACTACCTGCACCGACAGCCTTTGGACCGCCACCCGCTCCAAAAGCTTTGGGAGCAGGAGAAGTACTTGTAAGCCCTTCCTCGTCTTGATTATTCTTAATCACCCTTGCAATGACAAATAAAATTATAGCAAAAGTCCAAAAGGGTAACAAAGGAAGCCCCGGAACAAGTCCAAGTCCAAACAAAATATAAGAAACCATTCGTAAAACTTTGGTATTGTAGCTGAGCTGGTGTAAAAATTCTTCACCCATACGGCTCTCGGCGGCAGCTCTTGAAACAATAATACCGGCCGACACAGAGATAATAATGGAAGGAATGGTAGACACAAGACCATCACCGATGGTAAGCAAAGAAAATACGGAAAGCGCTTCACTCCAACTCATATTGAGCTGGAAAACACCGATTAATATACCACCTATGATGTTAATCAAGG
>CAYJHY010000061.1:7373-9727 GCA_964369875.1 uncultured Mailhella sp. | reverse complement strand
TCGATTAATCCTTTACCGTCGGGGTCGACAATCATAATAGCCATATTTTGCACGTCTTGTACCGCAAAAAGAGTATTGAGGCGTATTTCATTCAAGGGATTGAATTTGCAACTGCTTCCCGTTGTGTCCGTAGGGTCGAAGCGTAAAACTTTATGCCCGACGGATTTACGATAGCCCGAAGTCAAAGCCCAGTTTTCCCCTTTTATATCTAAAACTATGCTTGAACCTTGCCATGATAAAAGGGTAGGCAAAATAAGCCCCACACCTTTACCCGAACGAGTGGGAGCAAAACATAAAATATGTTCGGGGCCGTTATGCCTCAAATACATTTGGGTAGCATGTTTACTTTTTCCCTTTAGCCATCCGCCGACATAAACCCCTTGTCCGTTGAAATAGCCCATGCTTTTTATGTCTTCTTGGGAGGCAAAGCGAGCTGAACCGTGTAGTTTTTTATTTCCATGGGGAAAAAAGAAAATCATGTAAACACCAAAGGCAAGAAGCTGAGGAATGACAAAAAGCCATTGTCCATAAATGACGGCATTATCTGCCATATTGCCGATTGAGGGAATTTGCCCCCAAAACCAGATTGACCAAGGCCAGTACCACTTTATTTGAAAAAGAATAAAAAGACCGTCCCCCAAACCTTGGTGATAATCTAAACGATAGGCCAATATTTGGGTGGATAACTGCATGGAAACCAAAGCCCACACACAGAGAAAGACCAAATACCAGAGGACAGCTTTTTTAGATTTTTTCTTTTTATCGCCAAGTCCATAGACATGTTCTGCCATGTTTTACCTCCATGCCATATAGGGACTTTCAAAGATAATATCTTTGGTAATCACCACATTAAATTGAAAGCCTGCGCGGATTTCGAGGGTAGGCTTAATGCTCAAGTTTTTCTCAAGTAAAGCCGTTGTGGCTTCACCGAGTTGTTGAGCAAGTGCGGTGGTCATGCTTGATTGCAAGGAAGCTTCATCTTCGGATGAACCGCTCGTTGCGCCATCCACGGCATAGGTGGTTGCCCCTGTTACCAAGGACATCAAAATAGCCGAGCCAAATATTCTAAAATAGTGGTTGTTTACCTTGTCTTTAAAGCCTGCATTACCTGCCATATCCGAGCCTTGAAAAGCGGGGAGGGTTATGGCCGAACCGTCGGGATAAATAAGCCTGTTCCACGCCACAAGCACACGGTTTTGGCCAAAAATAACACGGCTGTCGTATTCTCCAAAAAGCTTTGCCCCTTGCGGAATAAGTAGATTTTGTCCCGAGGTGCTGTCGTACACATTTTGAGAAACTTGGGCGATAATATTCCCAGGTAAATCAGAATTGATACCTGTAATCATGACCGCAGGAATAACGGTGCCTGTTTTTATTTCAAACTCTTGCCCCGCAGTGCGCGCATTGTTTAAAATCCAAGCGTTGTCGGGTTGCCTTGCTCTGTCGAAAAAGGCTTCTTTGTCCTTGTCGGCGCTGACATCATATGAGCTTTGATTGATACTTGGGCTTGATGACCTGTCAAAGCCTACTTGTGTACTGTTTGTTCCGCTATTTTCTGTGTTTTCTTGCGCCGTATTATTTTCATTGTTAAACTTTTTGGAAACTAACGGAGAGTTCAAAGCCTCAAGGTACGCTTGGGATTTCATGCGTCTCAAGTGCTGTTCTTCTTCGGATAATCCCTTGCCTTGCACAAGCACAATAGCTTCGTTGTTGGCCGATGGAACGTTTATTGTTTCTTGTGGCGATGGGGTGGGTGCTTCGGGGGTGATAACACCGCTCACTTGTTCGGTTTTGGGATTAAGGGTGAGTCCGCTTCCTTCCACAAGCCACAAAGGTTGTTCTTCGGTTTCAGATATGGGAACTTCCTTTTGTCCGTCCACTCCCTCTTCAGGAGCCGAGCCATAGTTTACACTCCAAAAAAGTATGCCAAATAATAAGACGCCCACAATACCCATAATAGCAAGAGGTTTTTTGCTCATTTTTGTGGCATTTGGTTTTGCTATCAAACTGTTTGGAGAATTATCGGCACTCATAATTGCTCCACAATCATTGTTTTCAGTTTTTCCGTATCGACTATTTTTCTTTTGATTGGAGCAGTCGTGCGTGTCCAATTGCCTTTAGGGTGGCCGAGTTCGTCATACATTTTACCGGTGATGGTATTATTATGACGTAGCTGAATATAAAAACGTTCTTCAAGGCTTCCGTCACTTGCGACATCTTCACGTATAAGGCGATCGAGAGTATAGCCTATTTCCAGTTCAGCACTTTCAGAAATAACAAAGCCCTTTTGTCTGAATTCTGTTTCTAAGGCTTGATTAAAAGCAAGGTCTGCCTTTTTATTTGGAGTTAAAATT
>CAYJHY010000061.1:0-7273 GCA_964369875.1 uncultured Mailhella sp. | reverse complement strand
TTTCGACCAACTCCGACAACAAGAACCATTTCTTCAAAAATACCGTCGGCTATAATGGATTTGTTTTTTATACGGTAATTGACCAAAATATTTTCACGGCCTTTTTTGACCAAAAGGACGGGCATTTCTGTTGTTTTTTCGGGTAACTGCATGAACGTTTGTACGCCGTTATCATAAACTCTTTCGGGCTTCCAAGGGGCTTTACCCTTCAAGCGATAGTTGAAGTTTAGGTCTGCCAACTCAACCTTTGCATTGTCGATTGTCGTTGAATTATAATGCGCTTCTTGGGCTTGCATGGATTGCTTTTGATTGGAGTAAGTTTTGATTTCATTGGAGTAGGCAAAGCCGATATACGGGGTAAATTCATAGCGACTTGAAATGAGTTGCAAGTGATATACACGCCTGTTTGTGGTGATGATGGCGTTTGTTTTTAGGCCTGCGTCCACAGGTTTGACAAAGATATGTGTTGTGTTGCCTGCTTGGCCTGCTTCCACCATCCAACGGGCACTGTCACCCACAATAATTTCGTTGACGACTTCACCTGCTTGCAGTTCCACATCGCATACTTGCATGGGGCTTGCCAAAACAGAAACCACACTTGCACCATGGACATAAATAATTTTTCCGTTAGCGCCTGCAAAAGGAGGCAATGAGTTTTTAGCAAATGTATTATTCAGTTGTAAGGCTTTTAGTTCTTTACTTGTCAAAGGAACAACGTCAGCCCCCAAGTAATCGGGAATATCCATAGGGTCGATATTGACAGAGTTGTTTATGTCCTTTTCCGAATAATATTCATTGGGATTTTGAGCATAAGCAACATGGGTAACATGAGTTGCAGTCGAAAAGGAAGACGCCACTAACAAAGTGGTGATGATAATGTTTTTCATGGAATTTCTCTTTATAGTATTTTAAATTGATATGATGGTATTATTTTTCCGGTTGCATAAGGACTTTGGAAGCTGCAATATGGGTAATATAGATGCCCCCCGGATTGTGAATAAGGGTAGCCTCATTCATGGGAGGGGTTACTTGTATGGTGACGGTAGCTTCAAAGCGTTGACTGTCCAGAGCGACACCGCTATGGGATATGACTGTTTCCACCCATTCAATGCGGTATGAATTTTGGCTGATGGGCAAAGGTAAAGACTTGATTTCCACATGCACAAGTTTTCCTGCCTTGGCCACATTATAAGGATTGTTTTTGCTGTACCATTCTTTGAGAACGCCTGTGGCTGAACCTGCGAAGAAATAGGATAAGCGATTAATCATTTTTCTTTGCAATTCTACATCCGCCGTGACTGTTCGCCAGTCACTGATAACGGAACCGATAACGGACTGTACGAGGCGTTCGGGAGCGGTGCTTGCTTGATCCGCACGGGCAACCACGCTGAAACGGCCTAGCTTGTCCACTTCTACAATATAGGGAACTACTTTTTGCTGTGAGGTTTGCACAATGTTCATAGTGATAGACAAGGCGGTGATGATAAGGGAGAAAAAAGCAATCAGTTGCCAATTTCTTGTGCGCTTTACATAGGTTCCGTACCGTTCAAGCCATTCCGCTCTTCCGTTGAGATAGGGGCTTTCTTGGGGCTTATCGCTTTTTGCTTTGGAATGATTTGAAAGCATTATTCTGCTCCTTCCTTATTTTTATTCATTTCTTTAATTTTTTGCACACGGTCTTTTAGTTCTAAGCCCATGGAAGTTTTGTTCATTTTTCCTTGATGACTTGCTTGGCGCATGGCTTTAAATGTTCCCATGGCTACTTGTCCAAAACCTTGTGCCCCGCCTTCTTTGGCAATGCTTGCCGCTCTTCCCACATTGGCCGCTGTTTTTCCCATGCCACCGACAGCACCTGCAACGCCTGCCATAGAGCCGATTGCCGCACCTGCGACCATTCCCGAAGCCATACCGAGGCCACCGCCATTTCCTGTATGGGAACCTGAAACAATCCCTGCTACAATTTCAGGAACTTTTTGGGAAACTACGAGTAAAACAAGGGCAAAGCCTATGATAACCAAACAGTTATCAAAGGTTGCCGAATAGTCTTTAAAACTATTGGCAAAGCTTAGGCCAATGCCTAAAATGAGTTGTAGAGTGAAGAGTTTGAAGCCGACCGAAAGAACATAGCGTAAGGCATTGATGGCGTATTCCCTCAGAAAACCGCTTGCCCCAAAGGCCACCATTATCAATGAGGCCAAAATCGCCACGATACTTTCACATTTGATAACAATGACGTTGGCGGTCATCATACAAAAGCAAATAAACATAATGAATATGGAAATATAATACGCAATTGCCAAACCCATTTCCGTCCAAGGGAGTTCTTCCACTGCTTCCATAACCGTGTAAATCATGCCCAAACCGATTTTAAAGGGATTATCGGAACTTGCTATTCCTGTGCTTGCGATAATATTTTGCATATCGGAAAGAAGCCAATCTGTCCAAGCTTGATAGTTATTCATAACGGTAAGAAAAAAGGATACCGTGAGTATGGTCATACAAAATTCTTTGATAATATCTCGTAAATCCGTTGATCCAAGAACCATGCGAATGCCAAAATAACCAATTTCTAAAATGGCAAGAAGATAAAACAGATTGAGAGAATACTTTAAAACTGCGGCATACCATTTTCCGCTTTGGTCATGGAACTCGCTTACCAATTTTGAAACCACGCTGATATCGGCATTATTCGCAAGGGCTATTTGTGCAGACAAAAACACAAGTGAAAAGACAACCACGGAAAAGATTTTTTTATTAAACATAGCTAACTCCAAAAAGCTCCCTTCTAAAATGGGTCTTGCGTCGGAGTTAAGTCATAACCGCTTGGGGTCAGTAAGGTTTTAGCCAGTTCACGTCCTATTTGTTCTTGTTTCTCATCTTTCATTTGGCTTGCGACTTGTGATTGTGCTTGCGTTGCAAGAAGTTCGCGAAGTTGTCGACCTTCTTGGAGCTGTAAAGATGCGAGCTGATTGCCTGACATAAGCGCTTGCATTTGTCCTTCGGGAGTGGACAATAGGTCATCTATGTAGCTTTCCAGTTCTCCCGACATTTCTAAATCTTTGAGTTGTGTTCCCGATATTTGGAAAGTTGCTTGGGTGGCGGTATCAACCTGCTTGGCCATGCTGTTTATGTACGTGTCAATGGTGTGATTTGTTCCGATAATGCCTGTAGGGGAAACATTAATCAGGTCGTCAATAATGTTATCTGAGGGGTAAAGTTCATTGAAAATGTTGCCCATGGCTTGCACGTCCGCACGTAAAGTTTGTAGTTGAGCCGTTATTTGCGCAAATTTCCCCATTTCTCCTTTGACCTTTGCAATAAGATTTTGTGGTAAAGCCAAAGTATTTTTTACCATATTGGCGTATTGTTCCACATTTTGTCTTACCATTTCAATTTGTTGCATGGTTTGTGTGAGCTGTTCGGCATAGTCTTTGTACATGCTTTGGAGCTGTGATAAACTTGTCACTCTTTCAAGGGCTTGTGTAAATCTGTCCGAGCAGTTTGTGCAGTAGACAACTCTGGCGTGAGCGTTGTTTCCAAGCAATATAAGGGAAAGTGTAGTTGCAAGTAAGATAGTTTTAATCTTCATTTTATTCTCCGACGGCTTCTTTAAGCCAATGTTCTTGCCATTCGTTTTGGCCATATTGGTGAGTTAATTGTTTGATACGGGTGATGCTTGGTTTGTCGGATGCGCCGACAAAGGCTAAGGTTTTTTTACCGAGTGCAAGTTGGGTTAATCGTTTGCCTTGCGAGCTTGAAACGTAATAATCACGCTTGGGTATGGCCTCTTTTGAAATAATTTCAATCTCTCTGCTATTGAGGCCTACACTTTTATAGAGCTCAGCTTGATCTTCTTGGTTGGCGTTGGGATTTGCCAAAAGAATTTTGGTGGGGCATGATTCCACAAGAACATCCATAATCCCACTTTTTTTGGCGTCGGATAAACTTTGGGTCGCAAGCACAACGGCATTGTTTGATTTGCGCATAACCTTAAGCCATTCTACTATTCTCTTAGAAAAAACCGTGTTCCTAAATAAGTTCCACACTTCATCTAAAAGCGTTAAAGCAGGTTGTCCTTGAAGAGCTTTTTCAATGCGGTGAAACAAATAGAGGAGAACGGGAATCAGGTTTTTCTCTCCCATATTCATAAGTTCTTCAATTTCAAACACGACAAAGGAAGATAGTGTGAGGCCATCTTCTTTAGCGTCCAATAAATGCCCCATGCTCCCCGAAGTGGTATAATGTTTTAGGGCTTCTTTAATCTCATGACTTTGCACGACATAGGTAAAATCAGACAAGGAGCGATAATCCTTGGCTTTTTCTTCACTCAATTGCACCATGGCATCATGGATATGGTTACGATGTTTGGGCGTTACTTCGAGGCCTTGCAAGGTGAGCAACGTTTCTATCCATTCTTCGCACCAAGCCATTTCTGCCTTTGATTCACCCACATTGGACAAAGGCGCAAAAGACAAAGAATTGGCTGCACCAATTTCAAAGTGACTGCCTCCGACGGCTGTACAAAGAGGGAACAAACTCATGCCTTTATCAAAAGCAAAAATATGGGCGTTTTTGTAACAGCGAAATTGTGCGGCAATAAGAGCCAGAAGCGTGGATTTCCCCGAACCTGTCGGCCCGAAAATAAGGGTATGTCCCAAGTCGCCTACATGCAGATTGAGCCAAAAGGGCGTTGTTCCGTATTCTGTTGTAAGCACTGCCAAGGGGCGAGAATTACTTGGAAAGAAAGGGGAAGGGCAATTGGATTGCCCCGTATACACTGTTGATAAGGGCAAAAAATCCGCAAGATTGAGCGTAGTGACCAGTGGGCGTCTAAGATTTGCATAAGCAACACCGGGGAGCGTTCCAAGGTAGGCTTCCACGGCATTGACTGCTTCGATACGGCAACCAAAACCGAGGGTTTGCACCATCCGCCTTATTTCCCTTGCTTGTTCGGTCAATTTTTCACTGTCTTCATCCATCATAACAACGGAGATAGACATATAGCCCGCACCTACCAAACCGCTTTGTACTTCGGTTTTTGCCTCTTCTGCGTCCTCTCTCATATTATAGGCGTCACGATTGATTTTTGCTTTTGGGTTTTCGATGAATTGGTCGATAAAGCGTAAAATCTGTTGGTTCCACCCTTTGCTGTACTTGTTGATTTCTTGTTCCGCTTCATATTGGCCAAGGCAAATAAAACGAGTATTCAAGCGTAATCTGAAGGGTAAAGAGTCAAAACAAGACATCATGACAGGATAGGATTCTTGGGGTAAGCCATCGATGGAAAGAACACAAATATGCTTTTCACCGATTTTAGGGGCTATCCCTCCAAGCAAGTCTTCACTGGCTAAAAGACTGTCCAAATACATAGTGGAAGAAGGCACGGCTACAGGGTTTAATTCTCCCGAAATACAACACTGGATATGGGCAAGTAAATCACTTTGTAAAAAGCTTTGTTTTTCATCGTAGAAAATTTCGTATTCTTCCAGTCTGTTCATGTTGAGAACCGAAGCGAGGGCGTCTTCAAACATCATGAAATTATTTTTGAAATATTCCAAGTGCTTTGCCATATTGGCATTGTGTGAACTTTTTTTGGTTGTAATACCGTATTCGGGTTTATAGGTAAGAATAATTACTGTTCTTGTGCTGAAACAAACATCCGAACCAAAAAATGCACGTCTTTCATCGTCGATAAGCTGAGATATTTTATCGGGGAAATAGCCTTTTTCTTTTGGTGGATAGGCTTTTTTATGGGAGCGCACAGCGTCCACATGAAGCATAAAACCCGATCCCAAAAGTTTTGTGGCATTGCTGACTTGTTGACTGACATAAGCAAGCTCATGATGAGTTGCGCTTGCCGTATCCAATCCCGTATATTCCCAACCTACCATAAAGGAACCGTCTTTATTAAGGATAATGCCGTTATCCACCAGAAGGGCATAAGGGAGCAAGTCAGACAAACTGCGTATTTTTTGACGAAATTCTTTAAAACCTAACATTATTTTTTGACCTTAAATCCTTCAAGATTAATCCACACGGGAGTTTTTGCAGGATAAAAATCTTGTTGTTTGGTGTGCCTCAGAAAGATTTTAGAAAAAATAGGATCTACTTTAGCAATTTTTCTCAGTACAATGAGCGAGGTAATCCAAAAAATGATGGCGGAAATAATGCTGATTTTTGTCATTCCGCCAATGGCAAGGAGAAAGGCTATAAGAGCAGATGTCATCACAAGCTCTCGTTCCGCTCCAAGCATATGGGAGTGACGGTGTAAAGATTGGTGCACCGTTGTTAATCTTCTTGTTTGCATGGTGATAATATGTCCTTTTATAGCCTGTTGTTACTTGAGCGTACTCTAGATGGTTGCGCCACTAAAAGTGAACAAAGAGGACACAATACCTGCGGCACTGGCGATAAAGGTAATGGCAAAGACAACGGTAAGCAGGAGTTTTACGCCGCCGCTTAGGTCTTCTTTGTTGTAAATCAAATAAATTCCGCACAGGGCGCATGCGATAATGGAAATCCATTTACCGACGGGCCCCGTAATGGTTCCGACTACTTTTTCAAGAGGGCTTGCAAACTGTGTAATTCCTGTTGCGTGTGCAAATTCGGGCATTAAGCATACGCCAAGAAAGAGTAGTGCTACTAAAAATCTCATAAATTCTCCAAGAGAGGGGTTAAGGTTAAAGTTCATAGATGACGTCGGTTTCATAGTCCAACATCATGGCATTATATTTATGCACACGGATTATCTTGGATAATCTGCGTGTGTTATCCTTGGTCTTTTCCATGTAGACAATAAGGTCTACCGCTCGCCCGATAAGTCTTTGTTTTCCGCCGTTGCCTGCCTCTTCCACAAGCTCTTCCAATCGCTCAAGGGCTTCTTCCGCTCCGTCGGCATGGAATGTACCGATGCCCCCCGGGTGACCTGTGTTCCAAAGTTTCAAAAGCTCAAGTGCTGCGCTGTCACGCACTTCACCCACCAAAATTCTTTTTGGGGCATAGCGCATGCAGATTTTAGTGAGGTTTCTCATCCCGATTTGGGCAAGCTCGGAAGTCAGAAAGAAAACGGTGTTTGGGCTTTTGGATTGCAGTTCTGCCGTGTCTTCTAAAATGAGCAATCTGTCATGGGGGCAAAGGGTGTAAAGCTCATTGATAACCGCATTGACAAAGGTTGTTTTTCCCGATGATGTACCGCCCACAACCATAATGTTTTGGCGTTTTATAATGGAGTTTTGGATAATGGGGATAACTTCGGCCGTGATTGTGCCTGCTT
>CAYJHY010000060.1:0-10112 GCA_964369875.1 uncultured Mailhella sp. | reverse complement strand
TTTTCAGCTGTGCAACCTGTCATAGGTTGAAACCAGTGGGTAAAGTGCGTTGCGCCGTGCTCAATAGCCCAATCTTTCATGGCGTTTGCTACTATATGGGCAACGTTTTCAGTCAGACGCTCTCCTTTTGTGATAACTCTTTCCATAGCTTTATACACATCTTTTGGTAAGCGTTGACGCATAACTTGTAGGCTGAAAACATCTTTACCATACAAGTTCTTTAGATCGACTTCAGGAGTTAAAGGAGTGAGGTTATTGTTTGTGCAGTCGCACACTTCTCTAGCTTCCTTGATGGTGGCGTGTCTTAGCGAACTCATAATACATCCTTTGTTTGTTGTTAGATTTTATTTCACATAAATAACATTTTTGTAAAAAATATTATTTTATTTCATTTTTGTCATTCAGGCATGACTTTTTAATAGAGCAAAGTAAAAACATTGTCAAGCGTTTTAACAATTTTGAAATTTTACAAAATTATTATTTTTCAAATCAGTATTCAAGTATAATTAGATGAAATATATGAATTTATATTTTACATTTTTGTCAGTCTAAAAAAATATTACGATAAATTAATTTAAAAAAAAATAACTTATCGTAATATTTTTTTAGTATTTACAAATTTGTAACAATTATAAATAAAAAATGAATGTACAAAACACCCACTTGCTTTGATAGCAAAAAATCAGTTCAATTGAAACCATAAGAAAGAGGTATTATACTTTCACATTTTTTCCTTACCTATTGATTTATTATCCTTTTATCCTATGACAACTTTTTATTATTTATTGCGATTTCATCAAATCCGATCAGAATATAACTATAATTGCAATTATACAAAGTTCTTAAAACAGATATACCGATTGACAACAATGGTATTTTTCGTATATACAAAAACCACGATAAATCTTAGCACCCGTTTTTAGGAAAAAGAGATACTACTAGCCCCTAATCGTTCGATTTTATATAAAATGTATAAAAATTATTTGTACAAACCCCCGAATTTATACAAGAGTGCTTTGAAAACAAGGGTAACTTACTATAAGCTGAATCTTATGAATTTTTACTATAAGCGAAACCTTATGAGTTCTTTACTCGTAAGGTTTTATTTTTTTAAGGAGATGTTATGATTGTAGGACTGTTAAAAGATGTTAAAATTGGTGAAAACAGAACGATTATCACCCCAATAGAAGCCTATGAACTGACTTTGGACGGCCATGACGTTTTAATTCAAAATGATGCGGGAGCAAATGCAGGGTTCAGTAACGAAGACTATGAAAAAGTAGGAGCGAAAATTGTGCATACAGCAGAAGAAGTTTTCGCAAACGCCGACTTGGTTACCAAAGTAAAAGAGCTGGAAGAACATGAATATGAAATGTTGCGTGAAGGACAGATACTATACATGTGCCTACACCCTGCATCTAATAAACAAGAAGTGGATGCCATTTTAAATAAAAAAGTTATTGCATTTACAGCAGAAGATTCACACAGATACGGATCGCCAAACTGTGAAGTAGCCGGAAAACTGGGAGCCTTTTTAGGTTGTTACCATCTGCTGAATATCGGTGGCGGAGTGGGCAAATTGGCTACTCCCATCGGTGGTTGTCCCGGTGCAAAAGTACTTGTGCTTGGTGCAGGTCTTGTTGGAAACAGTGCCATACACACAGTGGCTTCACTTGGATGCGATGTCACCGTAATGGATATAAGCATCGGTGCCCTAAGAAACATTGAAAACATCTTTCCTCGCAATGTAAAAACAATGGTTTCAAACAAAGCAAATATAAAAACATTACTTCCACAAATAGATCTTGTACTAAACTGTGTAAAATGGCCTAAGCACAGAAAAGACCATCTAATAGACAAAGTTATGTTAAAAGACATGAAAAAAGGATCGGTCATTGTGGATATTTCTGCCGATGTAGGCGGCGCCATTGAAACCTATAAACCTACAACCCATGAAAATCCAACATATATTGTTGATGGCATAACACATTATGGTGTGGATAATATACCGGGTGCCGCGGCACACTCCACATCGATAGCATATGCGGCGTCAGTCTTAGGACATTTTAAAAACATACTCAATAACGGCATCGAAAAAGCATGTATAAATGATGGATTCTTAAGAAGAAGCCTTACCGCATATAAAGGCTATTTGACCCATGAAGAAACAAGCGCAATACAAAATAGAGCGTGGATAGAACCGGAAGTTATCTTGAATATACAAAATGAAAGACTAGATTTTGCACCAACGGCGACACCGACAAAATCTGACAATAAAATAGCATTATAATAGTATTATAGAGGAGAAACAAATGGAAGAAGTGGTTTACTATGGAGCATGGTCGCTCCTACCGGCAGTTATTGCAATTGTGTTGTCTTTTTTGACAAAAAACACTATTTTTTCACTACTTATTGCGTGTATAGCCGGAACGTTGGTGGCAGGCCAAGGTTTAATGGGTTTTCCCAACCTATTAAAACAAAGTCTGGGATCGACAGGTTTTGCGTGGGTTATGTTACTCAATACATTCATCGGTATTTTGGTGGCATACTTTAGAAAAACAGGTGCCATTCAAGGCTTCACAGAGATGATGAGAAAACGTACACTGAGTCGCAAAAAAGTACAGCTCACATCATGGTTTTTGGGCATGTTCGTGTATTTCAGTGATTCATTCAGTCCTTTATTTGTGGGAACAACCATGAGAAGTGTATCGGATGAAGCTAAAATCTCAAGAGAAAAATTATCTTATATCGCCGACTCAACGTCAGCACCTGTCAGTGTATTGGTTCCGATTACAGGTTGGGCGGCCTATCTTGCAACACAGTCTGTAGGACATGGTTCCATTGTCACCCCTGAGGATGGAGCGGCATTATTTTTGAACGCTATCATTTTCAACTTTTACCCTATAATCGCCGTGTTGTTTGTGGGACTTATTGCTTCGGGTATTATTAAAGATTTCGGTCCGATGAAAAAAGCCGAAGAAAGAGCATTAAACGAAGGAAAAGTTCTTAGAGACGGAGCTAACCCACTCATCGGAAAAGAACTTACCGAATTGGAATCTGCCCCCATTAAAACAAGAATCTTCCTAAACTTCCTTTTCCCTGTTATTATGATAATATCTATAGCGATATTTACCTACATAACCATGGGCTCAGCCAAAACAATGGAAGCATTCTTGTTCACAATTCTTTTCATGAGCGTCAGTTTGTTTATACAAGGTATTTCCCTTAAAGAAATTACTGAAACAGCAACAAATGGTATAAAAGGTGCTATTCCCGCAGTTATTATTTTAGCACTGGCCTACTCTGTAAATAACTTAAGCGGTGTTTTGGGAACTGCAAAATATATCATCGGTATTACCGAAGGTTTATTGACACCTCATCTTCTCCCTGTAATAACCTTTGCAATTGCGGCAACAATCGCATTCTCTACAGGTTCTTCTTGGGGAACATTTGCAATATGTATGCCCATTGCATTGCCATTAGCGTTTGAATTCACAGGTGACCAAGTCAATACACTTGTTATGGCAACATTTGCGGCAGTTGCAGGTGGTGGTGTATTCGGAGACCATTGCTCACCACTTTCAGATACGACCATTTTGGCTTCTACAGGCGCAGCGGCCGACCACTTGGATCACGTAAAAACACAAATCCCATACTCTTTGATTTGTGCCGGATTGGCAATAATTGCGTATTTAATTTTAGGATATACTGCAATATAAATATACGGTAATCATAAATTAAATTGCCCCCCAAAGTTAGGCTGACAAGACTGGCTTTGGGGGGCTTTTTGAATATTGCTATAAGTTAAAACATTTCTAAAAAAATAATTCCGTCAGTGCATTAAAAACACGTCATTTCAGTTTATTTATTCTTGGGAGGGGAAAAACCTTTTTTGTGAACAAAAAAGCGTTTTTCCAACCAAACAGATGTTGGGCAACCCTTCCCCTTTTCCAAAAAAAACTTTAATAGGGAGATGTTAAGCTCAATAAAAACATGTTTCTTATTATATCACACTTTTAAGTTTATGGTGAATTGGAATGACGTGGCATTAAAAACTAGTTCGCCATATTTGTAAATTGAATATCCAACAAATTGGAGTCAATAATAGAGCCTTCTTCATTATTAATAAAGAGACCGCTTTCTCTCTCAGACCATGCTTCTTTATCAAGAGAAAAACTATTATCTATGACGTTAAAGACAATACCTTTTTCTTCAAGAGTAGAGGTTAAATCAGAAACTGAATCTCCCCCTGTTGCAATGTCTGTCAGCATTATGGACAAATCAAATACGCCATTACGCGAAACATCGTATCCGCTGTCATCGTAAAGTGACAGCTCTGCTCTATCTTTCGGCTCATAGCTATCTGTCGTAAAAGCTGTATCGTCGTCAACAGTGTCAAACATATTTTCATCACTGTGTGAGTTCACCATACTCATGGACGCCATTGAGGAAAAATTTACAGGTGCAAGCACAAAAACAGTGTTTTCTCCATTGCTGAACTCTTGATAGCTTTGGTCTCCAATTTCATGCATTTCACCCTGTGTCCATCCATTATTGAGAGCAGTAAAATAATCACTGTCATTTTTTAACAGATTTTGAATTTCTTCCGCCGCCTCCATATCATCTCCAAGCATAATAACTTCCATATTATTGAGAAAAGAGCCTTCATTGTCGAGGGCCGATTTCAATGTAGAAAGATTATTTTCACCGGTTAATAATACATCCATTCCGCGATCTCCGCCATCAACCGACAGCACAGAGTCTAAACTGAGGCTATCGAGTAAAATAATGTCATCACCGCTATCAAAATCATTATTACCGTCAGAATTGTTTTCTGTATTGTCCAAAGAACTGCCAACATCAGCATCACTCAAGGGGAAACTCATAGGTTCTGAGGTGTTAATCGTTGAAACACTTTCGGATAATTCAGAAATAAGGCGAGGTTCAAAACCGACAGATGTACCTGTGACACCTACTTTATAGGTCGTACTGTCACCATCCGTGTCAGTAGCTGAAAATTCGAGAACAATCGTTTCACTATATTCTTTATATTGCTCCATGGACCATGTGTTGGTATTTGAATCAAAAACCACTTTTGCATAGAGATCTTCTTGAGCATAATCTTCGGGATCTTTATCGTTGGCTTTACCGTCACCGTTCGCGTCAGAAATTTTACCAATCAAATATACCGTTTCTCCTGTATCAGTGATATAACTGGTAACGTTGATGAGTTCACCGTCAATTTGCATAAAGTTACTGGTGCCTCTTATGTCAAAAGAAATCTGCATGGTCACTTCAACCACACCATCAGCGCTACCTATATCAAGCTTACCGCTTGTATGAGAAACAGCTATGCCGTCTTCAGTAATGGTAACTGACTTTGCTGTAAAAATATCAACATCTCCATAATTCACCGTACGCGAACCAAGCTCTACAAAATCACCTGACATATCAACATATCCGGTGACTATATCTCTGGAAAAACCGTCAAAGGTTTCAAAAGAATCAGACAAATCGTCTTCGGTGTCGACAACACTACCAAGACTCACGACATCATCAAGCACATCAACATTAACAGTAACACTGCTCGAAGTGTTTCCTGCCGAATCGGTGGCACTTATTTCAAAAGAAGGAAGGTTTTTTACCTCATCTTCGGTATGTGCCGTAGAAGGCTTTTCGTGTGCTACGTTTTTATCTAAAGTAACCGTGTACTCAACAGTATAGTTTCCGTTGTCACCGGCAACTATAGTCACATCGGAAAGAGTGTACCCTTCAAGTGAAATATTTTCACTATACCCTGATAACCCAATGATTTGGCCGGCAATTGTTACAGAGGCTAAATCACCGTCGGCCTCAACGATAAAAGATTGCCTATAACCGGCTGCTTGGGCTTGTTCTTCACTACCCCCAGTCAAATGCGATTCATTCAGTTGAATATTAGATACATTTTCCAAAATAGGCGCAGTTTTATCCGATTCAAGAATGGCATTATCTTGACCTGTTCCGCTATTCCCTGCTTTATCGGTAATAGTGGCATTAACAACAAGATCATTGTCAAGGACTTTACCATCGGCATCGGTCGGTGCGTCAAAGCTCACATTATGAAAACCTTGTTCAAGCATTTCGGCAGTTACTTCAAATTTGATACTTTGGCCTTTAAAACTGACATCAACACTGTCACCAACAGCAACGTCTGTACCAAAACCTATTTTCACCTCAAAGGTATTGTCTGCACTAAGCTCACCACTGCTGATGACATTATCAAGTCCGCTTTGGATCTCAACGCTTAAATACACAGAACTACTGTCAATCTGAGAGCTATCATTATCGGAAGCAGTATTTCCTGCTTCGTCGGTAATGGTGGCGCTTACACTGATATTACCTTCAGGAAAGCTTTTGCCGTCTTCAGCTTTAAAAAAGATTTCATAGCTTTCCCCTGCATTGACATCTACACCAACAATTAACTCTTGATTATATTCATTCCCTTCGGCGTCGGTCAAGGTCACAACAACTATATCACCATTTTCAGCACTGTTGCCAACGGTGATTGTGGCTTTGATTCCACCGTGGGCTTTAAGTTCGTCGTGGTTGATAAAGTTATCACTTCCATCGGTTGTTATATCCACTTTAACGCCTAGATTTTCGTTATTGCCATTGCTATTCTGGCTATCCGAGTTACCGTCTTCACCGAGTGTAGTATCAATATGCGCACTGTCTTGGCCTGAACCACTATTTCCTGCTTGATCGGTGACAGTGGCCGTAATTACTAAATCCGTGTTTTCGGTGGGAGGGGCAATGTAAATATCAAGACCGCTTTCAAGCATATCTTCTGTGATTTCCCCTCGGAAAATTTCCTCACCGTTTTGGTCGGTAAGCGTGATTTCATCACCTTTCTCAACATCACCATTGAATTTAACCGTAACTTTTACTGTGCCGCTTTCATCGAGTTCATTTTTATTAATATAACCATCATTGTTTGTATCGGTTGAAATCTCAACTTTCACCACAATATTTTTTTCAGAGAGATCGAATGGTGGAAAGCTTTCACTACCTTTTGCTTGATCCTGTATGTTAGCGGAAGCACTCTCCCCTGTTGCGCCACCAAAAGGAATAAAAAGATTACCGGAAGCGGCAGTTTGGGCTAATGTTAATCCACCAAGAGCATTTAAGCCATTCATTAAATCACCACCGTCACCCGTTGTAAATAAAGATGCGCCACTATTTACGGGAGGTGAAGTCAAGGGGCTGGCAGCAGGCATTATATCATCGGCACCAAGGGCAGTAAAAAAAGTTTCACCTTCAATTATTGTGCCCTCAATATCAAACAAAGGCATATTTTCCTTTGTATATGTTGTGTAAAAACCATTAAGAATAATTTGACCGCCATCATCAAAGTTTAGAACAAGATTGTTTCCATTTTGGCTCAATGTCACATCTGTGGTTGAGAAATCAAAAACAATAACCCCGTCCCTTTGAGGGGAGTATTCAAAATTAGTATCTACTGTCGGTTTTTTAAGTTTAATAGCCATATTTTTTCTCCATTTTTGCGACAATTGACTACAAAAAAAGATTCGCAAAAAAATTTACGTACAGGTAATTTTCATCATGCTTTCACGGAAGCAAGCGACATATGCAAACAAGCACAAGCCAAGATTGATGTATATTTTATAAAATCACATTCTATAAGTGATGCTACGATAGCATTAAAGTCAAACACTAATGACTCACTGCGCCCGTTAAGGACATTAGCATTTCTTCATACATCTCAGAAAAAATATACATTACATGAATTTTTGTCAAGTCATCGATTTTCGCTTTTTAAAGCATTTTGCTTTAAGTTTGAGTTTTTTGGGGGAAAATTTTTTGTGAAAAAGTATTCCCCCAAACCACCTTCAAAAAACTTTAATTTGTGAAAATATAGCTTAATTTAATAAAAAATATCGCGCGACACATGAACGGTCACTTGGTTATCAAACTTAATGTTAATGCAACACGCTATAATGCTTTATTTCATTCTAATTTACTTACTCTTGGGAAGGGGAAAACCCCTTTTGTGTACAAAAGGGAATGTTCCTATCTTTCTAAAAAGAACAAACCACCCCTTTCCTCAAAAAACTTTGATAATGAGAGGGTAAATTTTTTAAAACATACTCCAGATTGTATATCATGTTTTGGAGTTTTACGAGAATTTGAATAACGTGTCCCAGCTTGCCTTTTATTTTTCTTTGTGTCACTATACTATAAAGTTTACCCTTAGCATCAAAATTGTTTTATGAAGCTTATTACATATTGACAGATTATAGTTTTACGTCCCCCCTCAATACACTAATACTGTTTAAGGAGCTTTTATGTCTTCACGTATCGAACACGACTTTTTAGGAGAACTCACCATTCCCGGCGATGTTTATTATGGCATTCAAACATTGCGAGCTTTGGAGAATTTTCATCTTTCCTATGATAAAATTTGCTACTTTCCGGAATTTATTACCGCTCTAGCCTATGTAAAAAAAGCTGCTGCCAAAGCCAACAAAGAATTTGGTTTGTTGAGCGATGAAGTTTATATTGCAATTTGTGGCGCTTGCGATGAAATTATTGACGGAAAACTCCATGACCAGTTTCCTCTCGATTGTATTCAAGGCGGAGCGGGTACTTCAATCAATATGAATGCCAATGAAGTTATAGCCAACAGAGCTCTTGAACTTATGGGACACCAAAAAGGCGAATATCAATACTGCCACCCCAATAATCATGTAAACTGCTCTCAATCCACCAATGATAGCTACCCTACAGCCTTGCACCTTGCACTTTACGCAATGGTTGGGCGATTAAATGAAGCTATAAAATACTTATCAAAGGGCTTTGCAGAAAAAGGTGAAGAATTTAAAGATATTGTAAAAATGGGGAGAACACAACTACAAGACGCAGTGCCTATGACGCTTGGGATGGAATTTTCAGCCTACGCCACAACCTTAGAAGTCGAAACCAAAAGACTTGAAGATGCCGCACAAAGCTTACTTAAAGTGAATATGGGCGCAACAGCCATCGGCACGGGTATCTGCTCCCCTAAAGGTTACGCGTCGCTTTGTGTTGCCAAACTTAAAGAAGTGAGCGGACTTGATGTTCGCCTTTCCCCAAACCTTATTGAAGCGACTTGGGATACAGGAGTTTATGTACAAGTTTCAGCGGCCATTAAGAGTGCTGCGACAAAAATGTCTAAAATATGTAACGATTTACGTTTACTTTCATCAGGGCCTCGTTGTGGTATAAACGAAATTAACTTACCACAAATTCAACCCGGTTCTTCTATTATGCCCGGAAAGGTTAACCCGGTTATCCCCGAGGTAATAAATCAAGTTTGTTTTGACGTAATCGGTAAAGATTTAACCGTAACCTTTGCTTCCGAGGCAGGCCAACTCGAACTCAATGTTATGGAACCCATTATCGCCTTGGCTCTTTTTATTGGATTAAACAGAATGCGTCGCGCTTGCTATACCTTACAAGATAAGTGCGTTAAAGGCATCACCGCAAACAGAGAGGTTTGCAGAAGCCTTGTGGAAAACAGCATTGGCATTGTCACTGCCCTGACCCCCTATATCGGTTACGAAGCTTCTGCCTCTATCGCCCGTGAAGCCTTGGAAACCAATGGTTCTGTTTATCAGCTAGTTCTTGAGCGCAATCTACTCAGCAAAGATAAACTCGATCAAATCCTTTCCGCAGATAATATGCTTCACCCAAGAGAAATGTAACGAGGGAAAATATTGTTATTCGTTTGAATTTTTTGGGGGAAAATTTTTTGTAAAAAATTTTCCCCCAAACCCCCTTCAAAAAACTTTAATATATGAAAATATGCCTACTAATAAATAAAATCATGGTATATGTAAATGTATTTTGTTTATCAAACCTAATGCAAGTTGCTATAAAATTTATAGTCCCATTATTAAAGTCTTTTTTGGAAAAGGGGAGGGTTTGCTTTTTAATAAAAGTGGCAAGACACTTACTTGTTAACAATAGAGGTTTTCCCACTCTCAAGAATAAGCAAATTGGAATGACAAATGTTATTTTTGATTATGCTCAAATAAAGCTTGACAAGATAGAACTTGCAGTCTATATTC
>CAYJHY010000059.1:0-10137 GCA_964369875.1 uncultured Mailhella sp. | reverse complement strand
GAGTTTTTATATTCATGTCATTTTTATTTACTTGTTTTTTGGGAGGGGGAGAACCCTCCCCCTCTCCACAAAAAACTTTAATATTAAAAAGTTCTATTTTTTTTCAAAACTTGCATAACTATTAGATTTTTCGTTATAAATAGTCAAATGTTCAACCTAGATTCAATAAAGATAACCAATTCCTATAGTTGAAACATACCCATATTGTCATCAGCTCTATCTTTTAATGCTCACTCTATTCTGAGTTTTCATAAGTATGTACAATTCATAATTCTCGATTTTTTAACATATTATGAAAATTTTTTTGGAAAAGGGGAGGGTTTGCCTTTTTTATAAAGATGGAAAAACGCTTTTTTGTCCACAAAAAAGGTTTTTCCCCTCCCAATAAGCAACCAACTCGAAAAATAATTCAGAAAACATATTCTAAATTTTTTCTATAATTTCAGAAAGTTCCAAGCGTGATTTTGTCAGTTTACTGTTAAAATCACGATCTTGATGATGCCCAACAGCCACCACCACACAAGAAGTAAAGCCTTTTGCATGTAAATCAAACTCCTGATCCAATGCCTTAAAATCAAAGCCTTCCATAGCGATACTGTCAAGACCTATACTTGCAACCCCAAGCATAAAATAACCCACATTCAAATAAACTTGTTTCTCTGTCCAGTGATGAAAATCTTTGCGATCGAATTTATGAATATTAGCAAAAACACTTCTTCCACCATGGGTTTCTTCTTTTTGCTTCACATCTTTATAACGTCCGTCTTCATCTTCTTTTTCAAGCAAGCGATGCATATATTCTTCATCAACGGCTACTTTTGAAGCAAAAACAACCACTGCCCCCGCTTCTTTTACTTTATGCTCATTAAAACTGTAAAACCCTTGACATCCTTTGCAAATACGTTCTTTTCCTTCTTTGCTGACCGCAAAAATAAAATGCCAAGGCTGAATATTGGTAGACGACGGGGAGTATCTCAGCAAGTTTTCAAGTTGAGAAATTTCCTCTTGGCTCAGGCTTTTTTCAGGATCGAAATGTTTTGTTGAATAACGTTTCTTGGTGATGATTTCCATTAAATCCATGGTCATTCTCCTTAGAGATTAAAGTGTTGCATACCAGAGAGTATTTCATAAACACAGCAGACAGCATAACTGAATGTATAATCATATCAAACCATTAACTACACCTTACTGCAAAATAAAATAAAGTGCAAGTGAGAATAAAAACTCATACCTAAACACTTCACGCTTGACAAAATTCTACAAACATAATAATATTCTTATATTACAGGAGGATATAAAATCTATGACACATATATCTCAAACTATACAAAGAATTTTTGATAAAGCCTTATCTTTGATACCGCTTAACTCCGAAGAATTACTCGCTCTTTTAGCCTTAAATCCTCACGGATATGAGGCTTCTCTTTTAAGATCCATTGCGCACAGCATAAGCCGTGATCGCTTTGGGGAACAAGCCATGCTTTTATGTCAAACCGGTGTAGAATCTTTTCCTTGTACGGGGGAATGTGCTTTTTGTAATTTCAGTAAGCATGTTTATGCAGAACAACCCTATCGTATGTCTTTGGAAAAATTAAACGCCATCAATCAAGGTATATTAAAAGAACAAGGCGTCTATTCGCACTTTTTGCTTTTTATGCACACTTTTAGTTTTGAATATGTTTTGCAAACGGTAGAAGCCAGTAAAAAAATATTGGGAAATTCCACCGATATTGTTGTTAATTTAGGGGATTTTGACGCCGTTCAAGCCCAAGAATTAAAAGCTGCAGGCGTTTCGGGAGCATACCATGTGGTGCGCCTTGGCGAGGGCATTGACACAAGCCTTAACGTTACCGACAGAATTCGTTCCATTGAAGCCATAAAAAAGGCCGGTATTGACTGGTATACTTGCCTTGAGCCCATAGGCCCCGAGCATAGCAACGATGAACTGCTCGAGCGCATTCTGCTTATGGCTCAATACGATTGTTTCCAAGCGGCTGTTATGCGCCGTGTGCCTATTTTAGGCACTCCCCTTGCCCACAACGGACAAATAGATTTACTGCGTTCTGCGCAAATTGTAGCTGTTGTAACCCTAGCTATGATTCAAAATAAAAGTCTTGCCGCCATTGCTATTCATGAACCAGACCTTCTTGGACTGAGTTCAGGCGCCAATTCTTTATATGCCGAGTTTGGGGTCAACCCACGAGATATGGCCGCCGACACCACCGCCAGCCGTGGGCATTCTATACAGGACTGTAAAAACATGTTCACCGATGTAGGACTTAACACCCTTATGCAAGCCAATAACAAAACAGCTTCTTTTGTAAGCGCGCAACAAAACAACTCTTGTCAAAAAAGCTGTAAAATATAGTCTGAAATTATAATCAATGACATTAAATAAAAATAGCCCGATAAACACGTTATTTGTGATTATCGGGCTGTTTTTTTTATAACATTTCTTTACAATACAACTACTATTATCAAAAATCTAACAGTAAAGGCTATATGTGTAATATTAAAGTTTTTTTGGGAAAGGGGGAGGGTATGGGAGGGGGAAAACGCTTTTTTGTTTGACCTTACAGATGACGCTCGGACCTACATCCTTGTAGCCCGCTCGCTCTCGCTCACAAGAAACGTGGTTCTTGTTTCGCTCGCACTGCGTGGCTTCTGCATATCCTATGCAGTTTTGTGAACAAAAAGAACTTACTAAATATTAAAGTTTTTTTTGGAAAGGGGGAGGGTATGGGAGGGGGAAAACGCTTTTTTGTTCACAAAAAAGGTTTTCCCCCTCCCAAAAAAAATAAAATCAATATAATATACTATTTCTTTGCATCTGCCCAGTGCGTACTGTTTTCACCCAAGGTGAAGGGAGAAAGCTTTCTGAGGTTTTCCATAATTTTAGGAGTCACTTGCAAGACCTTTTGGATTTCTTCCTTGGTGGTATAGCGTGACAAACTAAAACGGATGGAACCGTGGGCAAAGGTATAAGGAACGCCCATGGCACGCAAAACGTGAGACGGTTCAAGGCTTCCTGAGGTACAAGCAGAACCTGAGCTTGCGCAAATGCCAAATTGGTTGAGCATAAGCAAAATGGCTTCCCCTTCAATGGCTTCAAAGGCAATGCTGGTGGTGTTGGGCAATCTGTTTGCCACATCACCGTTTATCAAGCAGTGAGGCACGCTGGCCAAGATGCCTTGTTCAAGTTCATCTCTGAGGGCTGAAACAATTGTTCTTTCTTCGTGCAAATTTTGCGTCGCAAGTTCACAAGCTTTACCAAGACCGATAATGTACGGAGCATTTTCTGTACCCGCACGACGACCTTTTTCTTGATGTCCGCCACGAAGGAAAGGACGAAAACGGGTGCCACGACGAATATACAAAACCCCAATACCCTTGGGAGCATGAAGTTTATGGCCTGACAGAGCCAAGAAGTCAATGGGAAGTTTTTGCAAATCAATAATTTCTTTGCCCACGGCCTGCACTGCATCCACATGGAAAAGCACGTCTTTTGATTTTACAATTTCCGCAATTTCTTGAATGGGGAATACTGTGCCTGTTTCGTTATTGGCGTACATAATTGATACAAGCGCGGTGTCGGGACGAATGGCACTTTTTAGTTCTTCAAGGTCGAGTTGTCCTTTACTGTCAACAGGCAAATAGGTAACATCATAGCCTTTCTTTTCTAAAAAATCACCCATAGCGAGCATGGCAGAGTGCTCCACTCTGGTGGTGATAAAGTGTTTTTTCTCGGGTTGCAATTCGCAAGCGGAAAGAACCGCCGCGTTATCGCTTTCTGTTCCGCAAGAAGTAAAAATAATTTCATCGGCAGTTGCACCGATAAGAGCAGCCACTTGCTCACGTGCTTTTGCAATATGCTTGCCTACTTGGCCACCAAAACTGTGCATACTGGAAGCGTTGCCGTATAAATCGGTAAAGAAAGGAAGCATTGCTTCAACAACTTCAGGTGCAACCATAGTGGTAGCGTTATTGTCAAGATAAATTACGTTTGACATTTTAGGCCTCCACTACAAAAAGTTCAGCGTCAACTTGTTCTTTGAGAGCCGCTTCCACCACATTTTTAAGAGTCAATGTGCTTGCTCTGCAAGAGGCACAAGCCCCACGTAAAGAAACAATGACTTTATTACCGTCAACGTCGATAAGCTCAATATCTCCGCCGTCTTGTTTAAGACGTGGGCGCACATCTTCATCAATTACTTGAATGATTTTTTGCATACGCATAATATTACTCATGGGCTTTTTGCTGACAGGAGTAATAATATTTTTGGACAAATCTGTTTTAAGTAAGCTATCAAGCAACAAGCCAATATCATCGAGACAAGCACCACAAGCGCCACCTGCTTTGGTGAAGTTTTTCACTTCATCAATGGTTTTCAAACCATTTTCACGCACCGCTTTTTCGATTTGCTTATCGGTAATACCAAAACATTTACAAATAAGTTTGCCTTCCTCATCGTGTTCAAGAGGTGGCAAGCCTTTATAGTTTCTGATGGCCGCTTCAAGGGCTTCTTCACCCATAACAGAGCAGTGCATCTTTTCTTTTGGCAAACCGCCAAGGTAAGCAGCTATATCTTTATTGGTGATTTTTGAAGCTTCTTCAACGGTTTTACCCTTAATGATTTCTGTTAAAGCAGAACTTGAAGCAATGGCACTGGCGCAACCAAAAGTTTGGAAGCTGGCCTTTTCAATCACACCTTCATCATTAATTTTCAAAAATAATTTTAAAGCATCTCCGCAAGCAAGGCTACCCACATCGCCGATGGCATTGGCGTCTTCCATAGCACCTGCATTACGAGGATTTAGAAAATGATCCTGAACTATATCTGTATATTCCCACATATTATTTCTCCTAACATTGAAACACTATTCAAACTAAATGATATTTAATCATATTTTTAAACTTGTAAAGCGACTTTATTAAAATCACTGCAAATAATTAACGAAAGCACTATACATTCGAGTGACAAGAAAAACAATCTTTATTTTTATGGGAAAGATTTTTATTGTTTATGAAAGATGGGAGAGGGAGTTTTTTATTTATGGGAGAGGGAAACCACGCTTTTGTGAACAAAAGCAAGGTTTCCCCCTCCCATACCCTCACCCTTCCTTCCAAAAAACTTTAATATTTAAAAATTTTATTTCTATAAGAGGACTATTTATACATTATGAACTCAGCATAAACTACTTTATGTCATCGAAAGATGTATACGGAAAACAAATGCAACTATAAATTATGAATAAAAAAACCACATATTCTCATTGAAATATATGGTTTTTCAGGAAGGGGGAGTTTGAGGGGGAAACCTCATTTTGTCCCACAAAATGGGGTTTCCCCCTCAATAAATATTCCCTCAAAAATTAAGGTGCTTCCATATGTTCTTCTGATCCGCCGTTCTCGACGTTATCGTAAAAATTATTACTTTCGAGATTGTCGAAGGCGGTGTATTTGTCGATAAAGGCAAGCTCAACGGTGCCTGTGGGACCGTTACGGTGTTTACCGATAATAACCTCGGCACGGTGGTTTTTTTCAACGTCGCCCTTTTTGGCGTTATAATAGTCTTCACGATGGATAAACATAATAATGTCAGCATCCTGCTCAATAGCGCCCGATTCACGAAGGTCGGACAGCATGGGGCGTTTATCGGAACGTTCCTCAGATTTACGGTTGAGCTGAGAAAGAGCAATAACAGGGATATTTAATTCTTTGGCTAAGGCTTTCAGGTTTCTGGAAATATCAGAAATTTCAAGCTCACGAGAATCGTTTCTGGCGGAGTGCATAAGTTGCAAGTAGTCGATGACCACCAAATGCAAACCATGCTCCGCATGGATACGACGACAACGAGCACGAAGTTCAAGGGGGGTGAGCATGGAGGAGTCGTCAATAAAAAGTTTGCTACTACGCAAAGAACTTGCGGCATAGGTAAGCTTTTCAAAATCTTCTTGATCAAGGGTACCCTTACGCACCTTGCCCAGCTCAATATGCCCTAAAGAGCACAACAAACGTTCCATCAAAGATTCTTTACTCATCTCCAAAGAAAACACCGCCACCGTCGCGTCGTTTCGGATGGCCGCACGAGCGGCAACGTTAAGAGCAAAAGCTGTTTTCCCCATAGCGGGGCGAGCCGCCAAAATAATTAAATCCGATGGTTGAAGCCCGCCTGTCATACGGTCTAAGTCGGTGTAATCTGTGGCTAAACCTGTGGTTCGCCCTTTATTACGATAACGTTCCGTAAGAGTTGTGAACACGGTATCTAAAATAGCTCCGCTATCTTTATAACTTTTTTCGTTATTTCGGTCTGTAATATTAAAAATTGCTTTTTCGGCCTGATCGAGCAAAAGCTCCACATCTGACGTTTCGCTAAAGCAGTTTCCGATAATATTGGCAGACGAATCAATAAGGCTACGCAAGGTTGATTTTTCACGCACGATTTTAGCATAATAAGGCGCGTTCGCACCTGTTACAACTGCCTCAGACAACAGCGCCAAGCGCTCTGCCCCACCACTTTCTTCCAATAGTTTATGGCTTTGTAGCCAATCCGCCACCGTAATAATATCAGGTCTGACGTTCTTAGAATAAAGCTCTGTGAAAGCCTGAAAAATAAACTGGTTGGCAGGAAGATAAAAATCATCCTTACGTATGGTATCCAAAATTTCATTCAAAATATCGGGACGCAACAAAACACCGCTTATAACAGCCTCTTCCGCCATAGGATTATGAGGAGGAACTTGTTTAAACAAAGCCTCCTGTGCTGTTCCCATATCCACCGTTTTATTCTTTTTATTATAAGAACGCTTCTTTCCCAAATTATCAGTGGTGGGATTCTCCATAAAATTCGACATATTGATTTTATTTCCTTTTTTTATTTTTGGGAGGGGGAGAACCTATTTTTTGAAAAAATAGGTTCTCCCCCTCCCAAACCCTTCTCCTCTCCACAAAAAACTTTATTTTTAATAAGCTTTTTTTGTTTACAGATCCTGTATTAAATAACATTTGTGGATTACGAGGATATAACTTGAGCATCAATAAAAATTATTTCAATTTAATACGTTCTAATACTAAATTGTAGCTTTGTTATTAGCAAGTAAATTATTAATTTTAATATACAATAAAAAAAAAGAACCGCCCACAATGTGAACGGTTCTTCAAAAAGCGTAAGAAAAATCTTACTCAGCGGCTTCTTCAGCAACTTCTGCAACTTCAGGAGCTTCAACAACTTCAGGAGCTTCGCCTGCACGAGATCTGTCTTCAGACACAACCTTCACAACAAAGCTTGGGATAATGTCGGCGTGCAAACGAGCACGAACTTCATGTTCACCAAGAAGACGGATAGGTCCGTCAAGAAGGAGTTGATGACGATCGATAACAATTCCTTGCTCAGCGAGTAATTCACCGATCATGGAAGTGGTTACAGAACCGTAAAGTTTATCGTTTTCACCTACACGCATAGTAATTTTAAGCACAAAGCCTTCAAGTTTAGCGGCAATAGCGTTTGCTGCACTACGGATTTCGTCCATACGAGCTTGCAATTTGCTACGCTCAAGTTCAAAAGCACGAAGGTTTGCAGGTGTTGCCAACATGGCAAGGTCTTGAGGAATAAGATAGTTACGGCCATAACCGGCTTTAACTTCTACAACATCACCAAGGTGTCCAAGATTTTCTATATCGGCACGAAGAATAATTTTCATTGTCTACTCTCCTAACCATTCAAAGAGTTGGTTTTCTTTCTTACGTCGCTTGAGTGAGCGGTGGTGTAGAAAAGAAGTGCCATTTGGCGGGCACGTTTGATTTCAGTGGTCAAATGACGTTGGTGCTTTGCGCAAGTACCGGTGATACGACGAGCAACGATTTTGCCGCGTTCGGTGATAAAATCGCGCAAGATATCAGCACGTTTGTAATTCAACGGAAGTTCACTGTCTGCACAAAAACGGCAGAATTTACGACGTGGAGCAAATTTTTTACGAAAAGCCATTATGCAGTCTCCTGTGCTTCTACACCTTCATCAAGGCGAATGGTCATGAATTTGAAAATGTCATCTTGAATACGAATGATACGCTCAAGTTCAGCTACCAAGGTTGTGGGAGCCATGTATTCAAAGCGAACATAGTAGCCACGCATTTGTTTACGCACAGGATATGCAAGATCACGCATACCCCATTGATCTACTTCAAGCATTTTTCCGTTTTCACGTTCGATAACGCCGGAAAGGGTGCCAATGAGTTGTTCGCGCTGTTCTGCTGTAATTTCAGGTGAGAAAAGCACGAGTGTTTCCAATTTACGCATATGTATCTCCTTCTGGACTATGGCTTTTTACTCGAGAGCAAAAAGCAAGGTTGAATAGACTGTTTATGCTATCTTATGACAACTGTCAAGAAAAATAAGAAATAATTTTTCTTGTCAGCGCTTTTCGCCTATATTATATTGTCATGGTATGTTTCTAAACAACTTTTCTTCCCATAAAGAGGCCACCTTGAAATCTAAATACATTTCCTTTACCCTATTTCTTCTCGCTTTTCTTTTGTTTTTTCAAGCAACTACTTCTCATGCCAAAGATTATAATGTTGGGTACCGTTCCTTTTCCATGTGGAAACAAAAAGACCATATTCGGCTTGATGTTTCACTCTGGTATCCCACAAGAAGCGGGCAATCTAATATACGACTAAGTTCTTATGTTGTCTCGGTGGCAAGAAACGCCTCTATCCTCAAAATTATAGACGATGAGAAAGCAGCCCCTTTACTCGTAAAGATGGAAGAAATTAAAAAACTTGGTGAAAACAAAGAGCTCACAAAAGAAGAGGTTTCCGCCAAACTTAAAGAAATAATTTTACCCCATAAAGGATTGCCTCTTATTGTCCTTTCTCACGACTCGGGTACATCTCGCTACCACTACCATACACTAGCTAAAAAACTCGCGTCTCAAGGCTACCTTGTGGCAAGCCCAACCCATCACCTTGACAGCGCCCAAGAAATGCCCCTCATCAACACCGCAATCGGACTTAGAGAAAGAGCAAAAGAAATATCGGCGTGCCTTGACTTACTTCTTTCCGAAGATAAAGTTGCTTCCTATATCGACACCGATAACATTAGCTACCTTGGCATCGGCAACGGAGGCATGGCGGGCCTTGTGCTTCTTGATATTGATATGGTCACAACACAATGGGAACATTATTGTGACGCCTACCAAGGCATTTTGGGGAATTTAGAAACTGACGCCCTTTCCCCTCTTTTTGCACCCAATCACCAATTCCGACAAGACTTTATGCTTGAAACCAGCATAGAAAACTCAACACCAAGCGTTGACCCGTACTGCGCCCCCCCTTTAAAAGCTCAAATGGATACCCTTATCGCCAGCCTTCAAGAAATTTATATACGTAAAGCCGAAACCAACCAGTTTTATGCAGAAGTCATGGAAAACAAAGCCGAACTTATTCAAGTCAATAAAGAGCGTATTGAAAAAAGAACCGCTACTTTAAAAAAACAAAACAAAGGTCTTGCGCAAGACCTCACCCCTCCCCCCTTCATTCAACCTTATTTCCCAGAACTTGCGGAAGAACTATCTTTCACCGATGACCGCTTTAACCGGATGATTTTTCTTTCTCCCGGCCTGTCATTCCTTTTCAACCCCGAACAACTAAAGGCATTGCAAACTCCTGTTCTACTCATCGGACTTACAGAAGACCCCATTAATATTCCCCTCTTTCAAAGTAAGGCTCTTTGGGAAATGATGAACCCCAGGTCTACCAACTATCGACAACTTGAAAGTATCGACCCATGGGGAATTCAAGCCCCTTGCCCTGCAGAAGAATACTTACCCGAAATTTGCGAAACCGCCACCGAAGAAGAAAGAGAATTGGCTATCAACACGCTTACCTCTTACATTCTTGAGTTTGTCCCTCGTGTGGAAATCCCTGCTTTGTAATTTCTTTGTTTAGTTATTGGCTTTTTTGAGGGGGGAACCCTATTTTGGATCCCAAAAGAAGGTTTTTCCCCTCCCCAAAAATAAAACAAATATCCCCCTACAACAACACAATAAACACAATAACAGCCAAAGCTATGCGGTAGTAAGCGAAGGGAGCGAGTCCTACTTTTGAGAGGAGCGCAATAAAGCTTTTTATGGCGATAAA
>CAYJHY010000058.1:0-10143 GCA_964369875.1 uncultured Mailhella sp. | reverse complement strand
TTGGAATGACGTGCCTGAAGAAGAGCCTGTTGATTGAATATTATTGACTATCAAGTTGGATTATCATATAATTTAAATACAAATTTTCAGAGGCTAGGGTGTCTTTCTAAATGATTCTTTATAATGTTTATTACTTATAAATGATATATGTATTTCAATTTATCACCTTTCTGTTTATTTTGAAAATGAGCCAAATTACCCACAGTTTACAAAGAGCTCTTTCACGAATAGTTCATCAAGTTCAAATTATTGACATGTTGTTATTAAGAAATTTTATGGGAGAGAACTCGAGAGGGGAAGCCCAAAAGTCCCCTCTCTCGAAAAAATAATTTAATACATCCCCTAAACCATGCAGAAAGGAAATGTTATGGAAAGTTTAATTATTCCCGGAGTCCTGCTTTTTATAGTCATTACTATTGTTGCAAAAACAGCCGTAGTTGTCCCAAACCAGGAAACATACATCATTGAAAGATTAGGAAAATTTAAATGTGTGCTTCACGCCGGTTTTCACATTCTCATTCCGTTTTTAGACAGAGTTGCTTACAAACGCTCATTAAAAGAACAAGTTGTCGATGTTCCTGAGCAAATGTGCATTACTAAAGACAATGTGAGCGTAACTATAGATGGTTTTCTTTATTTTAGGGTTATTAATCCGGAAGATTCTGCTTATGGCATTGATAATTATGTATTTGGCGCCATCCAGTTGTCACAAACCGCCTTACGTTCTGCCATAGGTAAAATGGAACTTGATAAAACATTCGAAGAAAGATCTACAATAAACAAAGAAGTGATCGAAGCTCTTGATAATGCAACAAAAACATGGGGATTACAAGTTTTACGTTATGAACTGCGCGACATCAGACCTCCTCACAGCGTTATGGAGGCTATGGAAAAGCAGATGCGTGCTGAACGCGAAAAAAGAGCGCTTATTGCTCAATCCGAAGGTGAAATGCAGTATAATATCAACGTTGCGGAAGGGGAGAAAAAGTCAGCCATCGCAAAATCCGAGGGTGAAATGCAATCCATGAAGAATAAGGCCGAAGGTGAAGCATCTCAGATTTTGGCGGTTGCAGAAGCTACAGCTAAAAGTTTGGAATTGATCGCAGAGAAACTGAGGACTGATAAAGGCGAAGAAGCTGCAAATATTCGAGTTGCCGAACATTATATCGAACAATTTGGTAAATTGGCAAAAGAAAGTAATACCCTTGTTATTCCTTCATCCGTATCGGACGTTTCGGGAATGTTGGCCAGTGCTATGCAAATCATCAAAAAAACGTAGAAACTTAGCATTGGAAATTAGCTTTTTTTTAAGAACAACTATTTAGAGCATTTACAAAAAACAACGCTGTAAATGCTCTAAAAAATATTATCTTTTTCAAGAGGTATTTAGGAAATATGTCAAACAAGTTTCCTTTTAATATTCTTTACATTGTTTTTTGCTGTTTCAATTTGACAATATAGCGTGTCCGCAACAATTACAGAGCCCTTTATGTTAAGTTTTTGAATTATTCCTTGTAGCATACTAACTTCATTGAATTTATCCCCACTGAAATCTCTTGAGTCGATTATCCCCCCTATGCTTGCAATCAAAGCACTTACAATATGCAACTGACTGTTATCATGATTAAAAATGAGCGGTTGCTAAGATACTTTTCCCATCAGATGTATTAGTTTCGCCATCAAGACGACCTTCTAAAGAATTCATTGCCAATTGTTCAAACAGACTGTTAAATTCTTTAATTTTTATGTATGATAACATGTTGTAAAAATGAGATTTTTTTTGTAATTTTTCAACATCGAAGGTCTTTTATAAAAATTCTGTAACATAGACTGACCTACTCCAATCATAAATACCTTCAACATTCTCAGGACTTGATAACATACCACATATCATGGTTATCAGAATACCTTGGAATTTAAACCAATATCCTTTCTGGTTTTACAACTCTGCAACTTCTTTCATAGATTCTTGAAAACTTTCAAACATACAGCACCTCAAAACAAATTAATCCCTAGCTATATCAAATTATGGTGTATTTTAAAAGAATTGCTTTTTGTCATTATATTTAAACTGGTTATAACATTGTCAAGTTATGAGGCAAATTGGAATGACGTGTTGGTATCACAATTTAACAATGCTTTTTTCTTGACGCAAACTCATAGAATGAGTTACAAGGAGATGATAATCTATAAATAAAATGCGCCATTTTTTTCGTTCGTTGATTATTTGTTTTTTATAGATTTTTGTGCTTCTTGAAAAGATTGGTTACCATAAGAGATGATATTTTATGAAGATACAATTTAAAAAAGCTTTATCCGAAAACTACACACTGGTAAGCTTTTTGTTTATAATATATGTAGTTATCAGCCTTGTGCAGTGGTACTCTTTTATTGTAGAAGAAGAAGTGGAACTCGCTTCTCACAGAGAAATGCAAGAAGTATCTTCACTTTTGGAACATGAACTTGAGTCTATGATAGACAAAAGTGTGTCAGATCTTTCCTCACTGGCAATAACCATTTCAAACCAAAACATCGATAAACACACTATTCCTTCTTTTCTTCGATCACAAGCAATTCTTCGTAATTTCAAAGAAATCAATTACATCAATCTTGACGGACAAGGTGTTTCAGCGGACAACCAAATCACAAATTTTTCAACCAATAAAACCTTTTTCCAAGCTCTCAAAAAAAGCACTGTTATTTCAAATCCTAATTTTTCGCTGAGTAGCGGAGAATTTACTTTTGAGCTTGCGGTACAAGTGCAAAAAAATGAAACCACAAATGCTATTCTATGGGCACATGTTGTCAATAAAGATTTTGGATTCATTTTGGAAAGAACGCTAAACTGTGACGGTACAGTTTTTTTATTTAATAAGGACTTAGATGTACTCTATAACAGCGAAGGTCAGAAGACTTATAAACATCTTTTGGACTTAAATACAAAAGAATTTGGAATTCCGCAGACAAGGCAAGCCCTCATCGACATCGCCAAAAACCAAAGCGGAAGCTTCATTTATAGAAGCGAAGAGCAACCTCATATTTTTACCTACACTCCCATTCAAAATAGCGATTGGATTTTAGTCACCATAGTTCCTATTGCAACCGTAAACAGTGGACTTGATACCGCTGTCAGTCATATCAATTCTGTATCGGCCATTATTTTGTCTATACTGCTCATTCTTATTGTATATACTTGGTATACTAAAACATCACTACTTCATTCTGTAGAACAAAACGCTTACTACGACCCCTTAACAGGGCTGAGAAATGCTTTAAAATTCAAGCATGACATGAAGCAAATTCTTGAACACAATAAAGGTAAACAATACACTATAGTTAAGTGCGACATTGAAAATTTTACCACCATTAATGAAATGTTCGGTTTTGAAATCGGCAACAAAGTTCTCAAAGCTTTTATGGTATTACAAGAAAAACTTAAAGACTCGGGCGTTATGGTTGCAAGAGTCGGTGTGGATGAATTCTTGTTCTTTGTTGGTGAAGGCTTCTTTGATAACCTTGAAAAAGACAAAGAAAAATACGAAAAATACCATAAAAAACTTTTACCGGAACTTTCAAAGCATAATATTGTTTTTAAATACGGGCGATACAACATTGAACACGACGAAAATGATGTGGACATCATTGTCAACAAAGTAAGTCATGCCCACAAAATGGCCAAAGAAAACAAAAATGTTGTTTTTTGCGATTACGACCATCTTTTTATAAAAAAACTCATGCGAGAGGCAGAAATCAACGATAAAAAAGAAGTTGCTCTTGAAAATGAATATTTTAAGGTCTATTTACAGCCAAAATTTGAAGTGGCTACAGAAAAGCTTATAGGAGCCGAAGCCTTAGTGCGTTGGATTGAAAACGACAACACCATGGTTTACCCCGATGAGTTCATTCCACTTTTTGAAAAAAATGGTTTTATCGTTCAGCTTGATAATTATATGCTTGAAAAAGTTTGCCAAATCATCAAAGACTGGCTTGAACGTGGTCTTAGTGCCGTTCCCATCTCCGTGAATTGTTCCCGTGTAAACCTCGCCAATCCCAATTATATCGACGACTTGGTGGCAACCGTAGACGCCAGTGGCATAGCCCATAACTATATTGATATAGAGCTGACAGAATCCATGATGATCGGTAATGAGGATGCCTTGGAAACACTGTTGAATGACTTGAATACCTATGGCTTTATTTCTTCCATCGACGATTTTGGTGCAGGCTACTCATCCCTCGGGCTTTTGAAAAATATTAACGCAAAAAACCTGAAACTCGATCGAAGCTTTTTCGGAAAAAGTAAAAATATGGATCGTAGCTATCAAGTTGTCGGCGGTCTTATTCAGCTGGCACACAGCCTAAACATGCATGTTGTGGCCGAAGGCATCGAAACACTGGAAGAAGTGGAAGCCCTCAGAACAATTCATTGCGACGCAATACAAGGTTACTATTATGCTAAACCTATGCCCTATCAAGAGTTTGAAGAAAAATATTTTAACGTGTAGAGTTTTTTAAATAAGAACTTTTGAGGGGGAAACCCCATTTTTAATGTCAAAAATGAGGTTTCCCCCTCAAACTCCCCCTTCCTGAAAAAACAATATATTCTAATTATATCCCAAATTCACCAAACTGTATAACTTCGCACAGTTTATGGTATTTTATCGCGCATTCTAATTCTCGTAAAAGCCCCAAATATGATATATTCAGAAGCAGATTTTTTTTAACTCAATACCCCTTTATTAAAGTTTTTTGAGGAAAGGGGGAGGGTTTTCCCCCTCCCAAGAGTAAGAAAAATATAAAAATACTCTTTCAACGAATGCTATTTTTTTCACATTTTCTTAACTTGCTAATTTTTAAATTTAATGTAAAATATATTTATAACTTATGCAAGTTAGCAAATGCATTTTTTAGCTTTACCAAGCCTTTGTTCACAAGCCTTGTCTCACTCTATTATTTGGGAGCTAAAGATGAAAATTCCAAAAGAATTAAATTACAATCAACCAAACGCATGGTTTGATATACCCCACGAAAACCCAAACGAAGGGCAAAGCAATGAGGGGACTTCCTTTGTGTCCAATTTCCCTCAAGCAGATGTTTTGTTTTTTCATGACACTCTTCTGGAAAAAGAGGGTAAGTCATACCTTGACCCAAACGACGAAAAACACCGTGCTCTGCCACTTTATGCAAACATAGCGGAAGCCTCTTGTTTTTCAAAGTCTGCTCGCATATTCCAACCTCATTATCGTCAACTTTCCTTAGCTGCCTCCATAGACAACGGCAACTTTGTTTTTAATCCCAATTATGATATCCCGCTTGATGATGTTATTGCAGCCTATAACGCCTATATGGTGAATTGGAATATGGATCGCCCTGTCATCCTTGCCGGACACGGCCAAGGAGCTTTGCTTTGTTTACAACTGCTAAAATACCTTAAAAAAACAGAAAGAAACTTTAATAAGCTCGTGGCGGCGTATCTTATAGGCTACACCGTTAAAGAGGAAGATTTACACGATTGTGGTCTTCCCCTTTCCTCTCGCGGCGATGAAATCCGCTGTATTGTCACCTATAACACCTTGGCGCAGGGAGCAAAACAAGGTCTCATGCTTTTACCGGGTGCTCTTTGTACCAATCCTCTTAATTGGTGTAATAACCGAAATTCGGAGCTTCATAATAAAAATAGCCATAGTAACACGTGTTCTAAAGTAGGCTATGGTGAAAAATCTTTACATCTTGGTATGGTCAACTTTAATCTTGACGGTACCGGCGAAGAAACACCTAACTTTACTGACACTTGGATAGATCAATCATCAGGAGCACTCATTGTTGATGCCTATACAAAACAAAATGCGCCTGTTCACCCTTATCTACCAAAAGGGGATTTACACCCTTACAATTATAGCCTTTTTTACAGAAATCTCGAACAAAACGCCATGCAAAGAGTTCAAACCTATCATAAAATAAAACAATATGCTGTGTATAAAAGCACTCAAGCATAAAGCAAACAAAAACTTTTTTAAAAAAAACCGTTAAAACACTTGCAAATCCCTGAAAAATAGACTAAAGAAGACGAGTTATTAACAACACACATCCGCACTCTTGCTTAGGGTCCCAGATTTTGTTGCATTGAAAATGATGATAATTATTTGAAATACAACAAATAGTCCACAGTGGACAGGGTGAAAAAGTGTATAAGTGGGGATGGACGACAAAAAACCCTTGGAGGAAATTATGGCTTATGTAAGCATGAAACAAATGTTGGAAACAGGTGTACACTTTGGTCACCAAACTCGTCGTTGGAACCCTAAAATGCGCCCATATATCTTTGGTGCTCGTAACGGTGTTCATATCATCGACCTTCAACAAACCGTAAAACTTTTCCGTGCAGCACACGACAAAATCGTTGACACTGTTGCTAACGGCGGTAAAGTTCTTTTTATCGGTACCAAACGCCAAGCTCAAGAAGCTGTAGCTCAAGAAGCAGATCGTGCAGGTCAACCACATGTAACTAACCGTTGGATGGGTGGCACACTTACCAACTTCGTTACCATTCAAAAAAGTGTTGATCGTCTTAAAAAATTGGAAGCTATGTTTGCCGATGGTAGCATCAACCGTTATTCCAAAAAAGAAATCCTTACCTATCAACGTGAGCTTGGTAAACTTAACCTCACATTGGGCGGTATCAAAAATATGAGCGGCGTTCCTCAACTCGCTTTCATTATTGACCCACACCGTGAAGACATCGCTATCAAAGAATGTCGCAAACTCGGTATTCCTGTAGTTGCTATCACCGATACCAACTGTGACCCCGATCTTATCGATTACATCATCCCAGGTAACGACGACGCTATCCGCGCGATTAAGCTTTTCGTTTCTGCTATGGCTGATGCTTGTATCGAAGGCGAAGCCCTCAGAAAAGACGGCGGAAACATGGAAGCTCAAATGGAAGCTGAAATGGAAAAAGCCGGCGACGTAGAAGTTGTTGCAGAAGTAGCTGAAAGCACCGAAGCATAATTTTCTATATATATAAATATAATAAATGCCGTAAAGTAGTTTATTTTACGGCATTTCTAACAAAACTTTAGATATTATCGGAGATATAAAATGAGCATTAGCGCATCTATGGTTAAAGACCTTCGTGAAAAAACCGGCGCAGGCATGATGGACTGCAAAAAAGCCCTCGAAGAAAGCAACGGCGACGTTGAAAAAGCTGTTGACTGGCTTCGTCAAAAAGGCCTTTCCAAAGCTGCTAAACGTGCAGACCGTGCCGCTGAAGAAGGTATCATTGTGCTTAAAATTGCTGACGACAACTCCAGTGCCGTTGCAGTTGAGCTCAAATGTGAAACCGACTTCGTTGCTCGTGGTGAAAAATTTGTTGAGTTTGCAAAAGCTGTTGCAGATCACACTTTCCACAACTTCACTGAAGACACCGGTGCACTTCTTGGTCAAGCTTTCGGTTCCGCAACTCTTGGCGAAGCTGTAAGCGAAGCCATTGCTACTATCGGTGAAAACATCGTTATCGGCAAAACTGTTCAATCCGGCGTAAACGGCGGCGTTGTTGGTGCTTATGTTCACTCAAACGGCAAACTCGCTGCTCTTGTTGAAGTAACTGCAAGCGCAAACCCTGAAGCTGCTGTTGACCTTGCTAAAAACGTAGCTATGCAAGTAGTTGCTACCAGCCCACTTGCTCTTAATGCAGACAGCGTTGACCCTGCTCTTATCGAACGTGAACGTGAAGTTTACCGCCAAAAAGCTAAAGAAGAAGGCAAACCAGACAACATCATCGAAAAAATCGCTGATGGCGCTGTGAAAAAATTCTGCAAAGAAATTTGTCTTATGGATCAATCCTACATTCGTGACGACAAAATGACTATCACCGATCTCGAAAAGAGCGCTTCTAAAGAAGCCGGTGCAGAGTTCAAAATCGTTGGCTTTAAACGTCTTGTTCTTGGTGAATAAAGAACAAATTGCTTGTTCTTTATGAATAAAGCGTGAAAAGTTCAAGGATTTTACTTGAAATTTATTGAAAAATAAGGCAGGCTATACCTGCCTTATTTTATGTCCTAAGAAATTCTAACCAAGATATTCACATGCAAGAAAAAACTAACCTTACTGCCCTACTCATTATTCTTAATGGTGAACGAGTTCTTTCTTCGTGTCTTGAGTCCTTGTCATTCTGTGATCGTATTGTCATTATAGATTCTTTCAGCACCGATGACACAAAAAAAATTGCTCTGGAGCATAACACGGTTTTCATTGAAAACCCATTCAAAGGCTATAGAGAACAAATTCAATTCGGCATTGATTGGATTGAAAAAAACATGCCTTCCGAGTGGATTTTCTTTTTAGATTGTGATGAAATTTGTTCCCTTGAACTGAAAAAGAGCATACAAGAAGCCCTTAATAATCAAGAAAATAAAAACTCCGCCTATCAAGTTCGCAGACGAACTTGGTATTATAATAAATTTCTCAGTCATGGCGGAATGTACCCCGATAAATTATTTAGACTTTTTAAGCCCAGTGGCATAGAAATTTCAGAAAAAAACGGCCATCCCACTTATCTTCCTTTGCAAAATCACGCTCTCTTAGAAGGCGATCTTCTGCATTATTCTTATTCCAATTTTGCAAACCAAATGGAAAAGCTCAATATATATGCAAGTCGCGGTGCCAATTCCATGCGTGCTCGACAAAAAAAAGCAGGAATTTTCTCTGCACTTTTTCATGCAAAGTGGCGTTTTTTTTATATGTATTTTTTTAAACTTGGCTTTCTGGATGGAAAAGCCGGATTTATTTTGGCCTCACATATAGCTTTTTATACATTTCTCAAATATATTAGAATTGATGAAGGTGACTGGGGCATGCCTTACGTGCAAAGCGTTAAAGATTTAAATGCAAAAGCAAGCAAAACAAAAGGAAAACACTCATGAACAAATTACACTATCGTAGAGTATTACTTAAACTGAGCGGAGAATCCCTCGCCGGTGAAAAAGGTTTTGGTATCGATCCCGATACCGTTGTCTCTATTTGTAAAGAAGTTGCCGAAGTTGCAAACATGGGACTTGAAATAGTGCTTGTCATCGGAGGCGGTAACATTTTCCGTGGGATTTCCTCCTCAGCCAAGGGTATGGAAAGAGCAACAGCCGACTACATGGGTATGCTTGCGACTATTTTAAATGCCATGGCTGTTCAAGAAGCTTTGGAAAAAATGAACGTCCCCACACGTGTGCTTTCCGCTATTGAGACGACAGAGCTTTGTGAGCCTTATATTCGCAGAAAAGCCTTGCGCCACCTCGAAAAAGGTCGTGTTGTTATTTGTGCAGCCGGAACAGGAAACCCTTACTTCACAACCGACACAGCCGCAGCACTCAGAGCCGCTGAGCTTTGTTGTACAGCCATTATCAAAGCCACTCGTGTAGACGGAGTTTATGATAAGGATCCTGAAAAATATCCTGACGCTGTAAAATTTAGTGAAATCAGCTACGAAGAAACTTTACGTCGTCACCTTAAAGTGATGGACGCAACCGCCATCACCTTGGCACAAGAAAATAATCTACCTATTATTGTTTGTAATATTTCAGGTGGAAATATAAAACGCGTTATGTGCGGTGAAAACCCCGGCACAACAGTACAAGGAGAATAACATGGATATGGATAAAGACACCCTTATGTTCGACGCTGAAGAACGTATGGAAAAAGCTCTTGTTGCTCTTGATAGAGATTTTGGAAAACTCCGCACCGGCAGAGCCTCAACAGCACTTGTTGACAACATTAAAGTAGACTATTACGGCACCATAACCCCAATCAGCCAAATGTCTTCCGTTGCAATTCCCGACAGTCGCACTGTAACCATTCAGCCTTGGGATAAAAGCGCAATGGCTCTTATTGAAAAAGCAATCAGTACTTCCGATCTTGGGCTTACTCCTCAAAACGACGGAAAACTTATCCGCATCGGCATTCCACCTCTCACCGAAGAACGCCGTAAAGATTTGGTAAAAGTTTGTAAAAAATATACCGAAGATTCCAAAATTGCTATCCGTAACGTTCGCAGAGACGCTAACGACGGCCTTAAAAAATTGGAAAAGGATAAGGCTATCACTGAGGACGAACTCAAAAAAGCAATGGATGATATCCAAAAGCTTACCGATG
>CAYJHY010000057.1:0-10507 GCA_964369875.1 uncultured Mailhella sp. | reverse complement strand
GGAGTTTTCCCCCTCCCAAACCCTCCCCCTTTCCTCAAAAAACTTTAATAAAGGGATGTGAAACTCAAAAAAGTATACTTCTTACTATATAAGACTGTTAGGTGTAAAGCGAATTAGAGCATTTCCAATAAAAAATAATTCAGTCAATGCACTAAAATAACATGTTTTATCGTTTTTCTTGACAAATGAATTTTATGTTCTATATTAAAGTTGTTATTGTTTATTTTTCCCATAGGTTTCTCGAAGGTTTTGATGATTTATAACGTTTAATCAATCGCTTTAGGAGATAAATATGAGTAAAGAAGATAAGCTTACTTCCGCGAACGGGGCCCCTGTCAGCAACAATCAAAATTCGCTGACAGCCGGGGAGAAAGGCCCCCTTGTTATGCAGGACATATGGTTCCTTGAAAAATTGGCCCATTTTGACAGAGAAGTTATCCCTGAAAGACGTATGCACGCTAAGGGATCGGGCGCTCACGGAAGTTTCACCGTAACCCACGATATTACAAAATATACAAAAGCAAAACTTTTTTCTGAAATTGGCAAGAAAACCGATGTCTTTATGCGTTTTTCCACCGTAGCGGGTGAGCGTGGGGCGGCGGATGCCGAACGTGATATCCGTGGCTTTGCCATAAAATTTTATACCGAAGAAGGTAACTGGGACATGGTGGGCAATAATACCCCTGTCTTTTTCCTTCGTGACCCTTTAAAATTTCCCGACCTAAACCACGCGGTTAAACGTGATCCTTACACCAATATGCGCAACGCGCAAAATAACTGGGATTTTTGGACAGGTCTTCCCGAGGCTTTGCACCAAGTCACCGTTGTTATGAGTGACAGGGGTATTCCTTGCTCTTATCGTCATATGCACGGTTTTGGTAGTCATACCTATAGTTTTATCAGTCCCGATAACAAACGTTACTATGTAAAATTTCATTTCAGAACCCAACAAGGGATTAAAAACCTGACCGACCAAGAAGCCGCTGATATTGTGGCCGGCGACAGAGAAAGTTTCCAAAGAGATTTACTTGAAAGCATCGATAAAGGCGATTATCCACGTTGGACACTCTTTATTCAAGTACTTGATGAAGATCAGGTGGAGGCTCTTGGCTATCATCCTTTTGATTTGACAAAAGTTTGGTATAAAAAAGACGCTCCTCTCATTGAAGTGGGTGTGCTTGAGCTTAATCGTAATCCAGAAAACTATTTTGCAGAAGTGGAACAAGCGGCGTTTAACCCTGCAAGCGTGGTTCCCGGCATTAGTTTCTCACCCGATAAAATGCTTCAAGGCAGACTCTTTTCCTATGGAGATGCTCAGCGCTATCGCTTAGGCGTCAATCATAATCATATTCCTGTAAATGCTCCGAAATGTCCTGTAAATAGCTATCATCGAGACGGGTTTATGCGCGTGGACGGAAACTATGGCGCAAAAACCACTTATGAACCTAATACCACAGGGGCATGGCAAGAGCAAAGAGACTTCTCGGAACCTCCTTTGAAACTTGCGGGCGCGATGGATCGTTATGAGTATGCGTGTGACGATGCAGATTATTTTGAACAGCCGGGCAAACTCTTTAGGCTTATGACTGCCGAACAAAAAGAAGCACTTTTTGGAAACACCATGCGTGCCATGGACGGCGTGACCAAAGATATTAAAATGAAACATATTCGCCATTGCTACAAGGCCGATCCTGAATATGGAAAAGGTCTTGCCAAGGCTATGGATATCGATATTGAAGAGGCGATTAAAGAATAATTTTTGGTGCCTTATTGGCTTGATGTAGTAAAACTCCTGAAAAACTCCGAGAAATAAGTATTTGTGCTTATTGCTCGGAGTTTTTTTATACAAAAAATACACGTCGATCTAATTTGTTTATTTTTATTTTTATTTTTTTGGGGGAAATGATTTCCCCCAAACCCCCTCATCTATTTTCATCCTACTTGCTTTTGCAAGTAGAATGAAAATTTACGGGGTTTCCAAAGGGAATCATTCCCTTTGGTGGGGAGTGTGAGGGGTGAAACCCCTCAAATTAGATTCACGTGCAAAAAATATGACAGTTCACTATTTTACTTGAGCTTTTGGGTTTTAGCGTATATGAATGACGGGAACGAAAAAATCCAGAACATACGATGTATGTAAACAGCAGGAAAATATGATATCAAGAGCAGACTTTAAGTCTCAAAGTTCGCAGATGATTACGCTAGGCGCTCCCATTTTGCTTGGTCAGCTTGCTCAAATGTCTATGGCTTTTGTAGACACGGTGGTAGCAGGACGAGCAGGAGCGGTGGAGATGGCCGGAGTTGCGGTTGGCGGTGCCTTTTGGGCGCCTCTTTTACTTTTTGGACAAGGAATTTTAAACTGTATAGCACCGCTTGTGGCGCAGGGAATGGGGGCCGGACAAAATAAAAGTTTACGCCACTTCTTACGTCAAGGTATGTGGCTCGCTTTTGCCATTTCTTTATTGCATCTTGTGTTGTTTAGCTTTGCGTCGTACGGAATTTTGCAGCATCCAAGCATAGAGCCTGAGCTTGCTAAGGTTACGTCTCTTTATATAGACATGATAATGTGGGGCATGCCGGCATTCTTGTTTTTCTTTGTGAGTCGATTTTTCCTTGAGGGGATGGGGCATACGCGACCGGCTATGGTGGCAGGTATTGTAGGGCTTATTTGTAACATTCCTCTTAACTACATATTTGTTTTTGGCTATCTCGGTATGCCTAAGCTTGGGGGAGCAGGCTGTGGCCTTGCTTCTGCTATTGTTTGCTGGATTATGGCGGCCATTATGTTTTACTATGTGAAAAAGTATTCGCCCACAGCCATGGGAATCGTTAAACCGCAGTTTCGTTTTATAAAACGTCTTTTGCGTATCGGCGCTCCCAATGGCTTTGCCCTCTTGCTTGAGGTGTCTTCCTTTGCGCTGATTTCTTTGTTTATCGCCCCTCTTGGCAGTGTAACGGTGGCAGGGCACCAAATCGCCATGAATGTAAGCAGTCTTGTTTTTATGTTTCCTTTGTCCCTTGGGGTGGCTTCGAGTATTCGAATTGGATCTTGTCTTGGAGCTGGGCATTATGAAGAGGCGGTAAAGGTTCGTCAAACAGCTATTATTATGTCTGTTCTTTTAGGTTCTTGCCTTTTTGCACTTTTGTTTTTTGCACGGGTACCCATTGCCCATATTTACTCCATAGACCCTGAAGTTATCGCGCTTGCATCATGGATTATTGTTTTTGCTTCTTTGTATCAATTACCCGACAATGTGCAAATTGTCAGCCTTGCTTCTTTGCGTGGCTATAATGATACCAAAGCTATTTTTATTTTCTCCATTATTGCCTATTGGATTATCAGTATTCCCTTGGGTTATGTACTCTGTTTTACGGATTATATTTTGCCAAAACAGGGAGTTATCGGGTTTTGGATGGGGCTTATTGCAGGGCTCAGTATAGCCGCCATGCTTCTTATGTGGCGTCTTTTGAGGCTTGAAAAAATGTCACCGCAAGCTATTGCGGAAAAAATTGCAAAATAAGTAAATATATTGTAATTAAAATGTCATGTGCTTTTGTACATAATGGAAAAGACGTAATACCTGATGCAAAGATACATAAAAAGACACTTTTCAGAAACGATGAAGGAGTTCGTATGCTTTTTGATATACATGTAGCCCCCAATCCCGCATGGCATGTTCCGAGCAAACAAGAATGTTTGTCTCTGTGGGAAAAATATGAAATGCTCGACAATATTCGAGAACATAGCCTTATGGTTGCTAAGGCCGCTCTTTTCTTGGCAAAGCAAGCACGTGCAGTTTTGCATAAAGATGAAAAAATGGCTTCTTTGTACGGAGTAAGCTTGGAAGATAAGTATGTCGTGGCTTCAGCTCTTTTGCATGATATTGCAAAAACCTATACTATACAACATGGTGGCGACCACGCTGCCCTTGGGGCTGCCATTGTGCGTGCTGAAACCGGTAATCCTTATCTTGGGCATGCGGTTATATCTCATGTAATTTGGCCTTGGGAGAATGGAGATTATTCGGTGCAATATATGCCTTGGCGCTTGCCACTTCTCATTTCCTATGCGGATAAAAGAATTTGCCACAATATGGTGGTTGGGGTGGATGAACGTTTTCAAGATTTGATGGACCGTTACGGTACCGATGCCATACGTCGCAAATATATTCAAGAAAATTATGAGCAGTGCAAACAGCAAGAAAAAGTAATGCTTGAGCAAGGCTTTAATATACAAATGGACACACAAACATTAAATGCGTTGGAGCTTTAGGGCTTATGAAAGTGTTACTTGTTGCCGGCGGTTGGTCTCCCGAGAGAGACGTTTCTTTGCGGGGGGCGACCAAGATTGGTGAAAGTCTAAAAGATCGGGGTCATGACGTTATTTTCTATGACTTGCTTAATGGCTTCGAGCAACTTGGACAACTGGCAAAAGAAGTCGATGTTGCCTTTATCAATCTTCACGGATCTCCCGGGGAAGATGGATTGGTGCAAGCATTTTTAGAGCGTTTTTCTTGCCCTTATCAAGGTGCAAGACCAACCGGTTCTATACTGGCTTTGCATAAATTTGCTTCCAAGGCCATGTTTAAAGAAGCGGGGTTGAATGTGGCTAAAGGAGAGCTTTTTATTTCTCTTCCTACTGAAGAAGAGCTTGAAAAAAGGCTTGCTTCTTTTTCCTACCCTTTGTTTGTGAAGCCCAATAATGGCGGTTCCAGTTTATTTTTATATAAAGTAGAAAGCAAGGCAGAACTAAAAAATGCCTTACAGAATATTTTTGAAGCAGGGCTTGAGGCCTTGGTGGAAGAGCTTGTTGTCGGAAAAGAAATGACGTGCGGTGTGCTTGGAGAAGAAGCGCTCCCACCGGTGCTTATTGTTCCGCAATCAGAATTTTTTGATTTTACCCAAAAGTATTCCGCCAATGGAGCACAAGAAATTTGCCCTGTTCCCCTTGATATTCTCAGTGATGAAAAATGTAAAATCATTCAAGAAATGGCTCTTACGGCGCATAATACTTTAGGTTTGTCCGATTATAGTCGTTCTGATTTTATTATGACAGAAGCAGGGGAATTTTTTATCTTAGAAACCAACACCCTTCCCGGTATGACTGAAGTGAGTCTTGTTCCCAAAGAAGCAAAAGCAGCAGGTTTGGAGTTTCAGGATCTTTTGGAAAAACTTTTGCACTTGGCCATGCAGAAAAAAAGTCGGTAAAAGCAAGGGAAAGGCTATGAATTCTGTTCAAAAAGACAATGAGACACAGTGTCAACCGGAATTGCCCCAATCTGAAAGCAATTGCCCCGATTTGAAAGTCGAGGCCGGATTATGGGCTGCTCGTTTTGGTTATATTGTTTTTGGAATGATTATGGCATTTTGGGCTTCTATGATTCCATATACCAAGGACAGGCTTGGGCTTACAGAGAGTGAGCTTGGTGTTTTGCTTCTTTGCCTTGGCGGCGGTGCTATTTTTTCTATGCCCATATCAGGAGCTTTGGCCGCTAAATACGGCTGCAAAAAGGTTCAAAATATAGGTATTCCCGCTTTTTTACTTTCCCTTATAACCTTGACGTTGGTGCCACACCCGATTTTACTGGGAATAAACTTAGCTATTTTCGGGGGCATATCAGGCATTCTTGATGTGGTGATGAATGTGCAAGTCGTTTTTTGGGAAAAGGCAGGCAATAGAAAGTTGATGTCACATTTACACGCCATGTATACCGTGGGTGTTGCTATCGGCTCTGTTTTTGCCGCCTTACTTCTGGGCTTTAGTTTCACGCCTTTTTGGATGTGTGTCCTTTTAAGTGTTTTGATGCTTTGTTTGCAATTTTTTGTTTTTGCGAAATATTTTTATCCCTACGGCGGTGATAAAACAAAAACAAAGCGTATCACGGTGCCTACAGGTTCCATTTTGCTATTAGGTTGCTTGTGTTTTATTTTTTACATGGTCGAAGGTGTGGTTTTGGACTGGGGGGCTTTGTTTATGTTTGAAGAAAGAAGCGTTCCTCTTGCAGAAGCCGGACTTGCCTTTGGGCTTTTTGCGACGACCATGACCCTTGGCCGTTTGTACGGTGACAGGCTTGGCGCAAGCATGGGAGACAAAAAACTACTGCTTTTCGGTACGATGTTAACGGGACTCGGTTTTTTGTTGGTGAGTTTTCTGCAAAATGAATATATGGTTTACTTCGGATTTTTTTTGGCAGGACTCGGAACAGCCAATCTCTCTCCCTGTACATTTAATTTAGCGGCCAAAAATAAAACTGTGGATGTTGGCTCGGCGATCGCCGGAGTGAGCACCGTGGGGTACTTGGGAATGCTGGCAGGGCCTGCCATAATGGGCTTTGTGGCGGAGGCTCTCGGGCTTGCTCAAGTATTTTTAGTGATGGCGCTTTTGGTTTTTGCAAGTCTTGCGGTATCCTTTTTTCTAAAAGAAGATAAATAGATGAATTTTGTTACCCTTTCTTTTGCCTTTTTCTTTATTTTTGTTCTCCTCTATCATGCTGTTTTGCGTCGAGGTGGGTTTTCTTATAAATGTATGCTCCTTGTGACAAACATAGGTTTTTATGCGTTTGCGGGTCTTAGCTTTGTGCCCTTGCTCTTGACGGTGGGGGGATTAAACTGGCTTTGCGCCAAGCTGACGTCAAAGAAAGACAAGAAAAAAAGAAGAAATAAAGTGCTTATTTCCATAAATGTTCTTATCCATGTGGGACTTTTGACATTTTATAAATACTTTGAATTTTTCTTGATTAACTTAGAAGCGGCCTTTAGCTTGCTTGGGATTAATATTCCCCTTTACGGGCTTATTGCCGAAAGTGAGTTCTTGTTTCCTGTAGGGCTCTCTTTTTATAGTTTTCAAGGTTTGTCGTATGCCATCGATCATTATCGAAACCCCAAGAGGGACGCGGAAAGCTTGTTTAATGTGATGCTTTTTGTTTCCTTTTTCCCCACAATTTTGGCAGGCCCTATCTTGCGTGCAAAGGACTTTTTTGCACAACTCAAAGGAGAAACCATCGCCAATGATAAATTATTGACCTCCCATCTTCCAAAAAAATTCGACGAGGTGGAGCAAAGAAAGCAAGATGTGTTGCTTGGTTTTACGTTTATTCTCAGTGGACTCTTTAAGAAAGTGGTGCTTGCAAGTTATCTTTCGGAACACATTGTTCGAGACGTTTTTCTTACCCCTGAGTTTTACGCCTCGCCCACAGTGCTTGTGGCGGTGTATGCTTATGCTATGCAAATATATTGCGATTTTTCAGGCTATTCCGATCTTGCGGTGGGTATTGGTCGCCTTATGGGCTATCGTTTACCCCAAAACTTTAACGCCCCTTATTTGGCGCTGAGTTTACAAGATTTTTGGAGACGTTGGCACATCAGTCTTTCCACATGGCTCAGGGATTACTTATATATTCCTTTGGGTGGCAATAAAAGAGGTATTCAATCCATAAACTTGCTTATCACCATGACCATTGGCGGCTTGTGGCACGGTGCCCATTTGCGGTATTTTATTTGGGGCTTTATGCATGGTTTGGGACTCGCTGTTGTGCATGCACAAAAAAAACTGATTTCCCTTTTTCAACAAAAAGAAACTTCGCAAAATCTTGATGTAAAAACGACCGAAACCCGGACGACAACAAAAGAAAAAAATACTGTTAAGGCTCATGGTAGCGCCGATAACGGTATCCAAGCAGAAAAGAAATCTTCCGTTTTTCGTAAACTTTTTACAATTCCTTATACCTTCGGTGCATGGTTTTTGACCTTCCATTTTGTTTGCTTGCTTTGGGTCTTCTTTCGTGCAGACGACACAGAAAAAGCTATGGAAATCATAGAGAAAATATGGATTATGGACTTGAACGGCGATGGTTTTGCCGCGCTTGTGCTTGTGGCCATAGCGTGCACCATGTTCAGTCAAAGATACGGTTCTTCGCTCTTTAAAGGTTTTGTGACTGTAATGTCTAAACTTTGGGCACCTGTTCAGATTTGTATTTTTGCCCTAATATGCGCACTTATTTTGAAATTTGGCCCCGACGGGGTTTTACCTTTTATCTATTTCCAATATTAAAAGTTGGCTAGTTTTATGAAAACAATGAAAAAAAATGCTCTCAGTCTTTATTTTTACCTAGGGATTTTTGCTTGCATGCTTCTTTTGGAAGCGCCACGCTTTGCCGATTATTTTGAACGTGAATATATGGATCAGCCTGTGCTTGTGCAGGGGGCGGATTATTTACGTGAAACGGGTGAAAAAAGCGTCAGCCCTTTTATGGCGGAAGTAGCAAGATTTAATACGGAGCTTAGCGAAAAATTTACGATTTCCTTTGATCGCCCTATCAAAGAGCAAGCCGAAGAAGCCTATTCTTTTTATACTCAAGCCTTTTTGCAAGGGATAAACGTGCCCTTAAAAGATAGCTTCTTAATAGACGAAGAGAACACACAAGTTGCACAAAACGCCATACTCGAAAAGAGCCAAGAGTCACCTCTAAAAGAAGACGAAAATAAAGGCCACGCGCCGACTGACAATACTGTGGCAGACAATACTGCCTCTGTGAAAACCTCGGAAGTTAAACCGGAAGTTATCACCGATACAGCAGTTGAAACCAATCCCACTGAAAGCAATTCCCCTGAAACAAATCCGGTAGGCACAACAGAAACACCCGTCACACCCGAAGCCAACCCACAAATTTCGCAGGAAAGCATTGTTGCCGAAAATACCACAGACACAACAAGTGTGATAGCTTCGACAAGCACCACAGACACAACAGGTGCAAAAGATGACATTAGCTATTCTTTTTTTGATGCTCAAAATGTTCTTCTGCCCGAAGACAACAACTCGCACGCTCTTGCTTTTTACAAAACAAATTTGCCTGACTACGGCAAAAAACTTAATGTATTGATTGTCGGTGACTCCATGATGATGGAAGGTCTTGGGCCTACCTTACAAAAAGCTCTGGGGAAATTTTCTGATTTAAACGTCGTTCGTCAAGGGCGTTATTCTTCCGGTTTAAGCAGGCCTGATTTTTACGACTGGCCACAGAATATTCAACGCCTCATCAAAGAACACAATCCACACATGATTATTGTTTCTTTGGGCGCAAACGACACGCAAGATATTGTCGTCAATAAAAAACGACATTTTATAGACAGTAAATCATGGGAAAGGGTTTACGCCATTCGGGCGTTGAATTTCTTAGAAACAACCATTGGTGACGACAGGGAAATTTTGTGGGTAAGTTTGCCCATCATGATAAAAATGCCCTATGCAAAAAGAACCAAGATTATTTCTAAAATCCAAGCCGAGGTTTCCTCCTACTATGAAAATGTTGAGTTTTTAAATATCGAGCATCTCTTGACAAAAAACGGTGCTTTTACCGCTCACATAATGGGAGAAAACAATAAAACCATTCGCTTACGCAGTAAAGATAATATACACGTTTCCACTGAGGGCGGGCATATTTTAACAAGTTATGTTTTGCCCCATGCTCAAAAGCAACTCAATCAGTTGCGTTTAGCCGAGCTTGAGAAAAAGTCAGAAAAATTAGCTCTCCCCGTGGCCGGTATGGCAAACAGGGTAACCTTTACTTCCGAACTTCGCAAAAAAGAAGTGGAGTATTATGTTTTCTTGCCTCAAACCGCTCGCCTTGAAACCGATGAAACTCCCCTCGATTGGGCAACGTATCAAGATCAAAATAAAATCCTCACCCTAGCGGATTTACCCCAAAATATCCAAAATATCCAAAATATTAACCGACAAACCCTTGAGCAAGGGCAAATGTCCATTCCCGATGTGGTTTCCCACAGTTTATTGAATGGTTCTGCTGAAAAAGAAGGACAAGCCAAACAAGAAAAGATACGTTTTCCTGTGTTATACCTATTGCATGGCGCCTACGATGACGGTAAAATCTGGAACGATAAGATGGGCGCGGAATTGCAAAAAATAGCGGACGAAAAGCAAGTGATTATTGTTTGTCCTTCTTCAGAACCCTTCGGCTGGTATGTGGACAGTCCCTTGGTGGCTCAAAATCAAATCGAAAGCTTTTTTATGGAAGAGCTTTTGCCCCATGTGGATATGCTCTATCCAACCAATAAAAAACGTGCGGTGGCAGGTATTTCCATGGGCGGACACGGCGCCATGCTCTATGGTTTCAAACATCCAAAAACCTTTGCTTCCGTGGCCTCATTAAGCGGTGTGCTCGATATTCGCGATCACGCAACACAATGGAAAATAAAAGACTTACTCGGCACTATTGAAACAAATAAAAAGAACTGGGATGAAAATTCCGTGCAAGCCTTTATTGATGCAAAATGGCCGAAATACGCACCGAAACAAATTCTTATCCGCACAGGCCTACAAGATGTACTCGTGCTTGAAGATAATAAAAAAGCCGTGGAATCTCTCAAAACAAGAAAATATACCTTTGATTACCAAGAATTTGATGGAAACCACGACTGGAACTTCTGGACAGAACACATGCCTATATTACTTAGGCAACAAGCAGATTTTTTGAATAATTTGTAAATGGGA
>CAYJHY010000056.1:0-10514 GCA_964369875.1 uncultured Mailhella sp. | reverse complement strand
AGGGGGAAACCCCATTTTTGAGTCAAAAATGAGTTTTCCCCCTCCCAAACCCTCCTCCTTCCTGAAAAACCATATGTTTATCCAGTCAGTTTCAACAAGGACAATTATACAGTATTTTCGACGTTTTTTTTAAATCTGCTTAGGATTTACAGAACCACGTAATATGTGTAGGTTTATAGCTAAGATTACATTTTTTGTAATCTTTTTTTTGAATTATTGAAATCTCACTACAATATTAGGGCGGTTGGAACAAACTACCGTAACAAATTTTATTTACTTGATGGACGTCGTGATGTTCCATCTCTTTTCTGATGATAACGTGGGCATGCTCTAAACACTTCATTTGAGCGTAGCGAAATTGAAGTGCAAAAAGCAAGAATAGGTCAGGCTTTGCCTGCCGTAAATGATTGCTTTTTGTATATCATTTTGGTTTAGAGCAGTTGCAATATTTATTGGAACTGCTCTAGATTACTTAAAATGAAAGACCGAATGATTGTGCAGAATTCTATAAGGAAAATTTTGCAGTTTGCCTTTTGCATACTTTTTGCATAATTAAGTGGTGTACCGTTTTTTGATAGAAGTGTGACACTTTAAATATTAAAGTTTTTTGAAGGGGGTTTGGGGGAACAATTTTTTACAAAAAATTTTCCCCCAAAAAACTCAACTAAAGGTTAAATTTCTTAAAAAGGAAGTCTTATGACAAAGTTCGAAAGAATAGACGATTCAAAAGCGATTATTGTGCAGAAGCCAAAGGAAAGAAAGACTATATTGCTTGGGATTATCTTAAGTGTTTGTCTTTGTTTTGGGATTTTTTACCTTATGCGTACCGTGGAAAGCACTTCGGCTCGTCTTTTGGGTGGAAAGTATATTGTGTATTCTCCTGTTGACGGAGTAGTGTTTGATCTGCCTGTCGATCCGCAGTCTGCCATACGAGTAGGGGATGCTCTTTTGCGTTTTGATCCTTCCGGTATCAGACGGAAAAATGCTCAAGTGCGTGAATATATGGCGTTTTTTCAACAGAATAGAAACAATCCCAATATGTTGCGCCAAAAGTTTCAATCTCTTTTTTCCGAAATCTTCGGTTCTTTTAATCAGCAACGTCAAGGTTATATAGATCAAGAAGAAGCTGCCCTTGCCGAATACAAGAAAAAAACCATAGAGCACGCCAAGCTAAAAGTACAAATGCGTGATAAAAGAAATCACGATGCAAACGGTTTGCCTTCTGCTGAGTTGGTGGCCAAAGAAAAAGCGATGCGTTTAGAGCTTGAAACAGATTTTGCCAATCTAGAAAAAATTCATCAGTCCCGTGCATCGGTTGATGCTCAAATGCGAAGCGCAACCCATGAGCTTTCTCAGCCCCACGGCCCATTATATATTTATTTGGAAGAGCAACAGAAGAAAGTACAAAAACTTGTGGAACACGAATATCTTTACGCTGAGCATGTGGGCAAAGTTGGTGAGTTCTTTGTAAAAAAAGGTGATGTCGTCAAGGAAAAAGATGCTCTTTTTGAGGTTTGGCCTGAGGCTTCGGGGCAATGGTGGGTGGTTGCGGAATTTGCCGCCAAAGACACCGCAGACTTTAAACTGCGTGATATATGTACTGTTATCACCGAAGATGGCACCGAGTTTGAAGCTCGCATCGAAAGCATGAAGCCTAAAGGGGAAGTCGTTGATGTACGCCTTGTTGTACAGCAAGCACCCGAAGGTTTAAAGCCTGATGCATTTGTAAAGGTTGTAAAATAAAAAATTTAGAGTTACAGAATTGCAAATTTAATTAAAGTGCGCTATATTTTTATTGCTTAAGGGGATGCCAAGAAATACCGACGGGTGTTTTTTGGCATTTTTCAAAGAAATAAAGGTGTAAAAAATGCATAGAATATGTGTACAAGATATAGCGGTGGGGGCGTCTCTTTGTTCTGTTTTTTTAATAGCTTCCGCAACCATGGGCGAAAGTAAGAACGGCCCTTTTTGGCGTCTTGAACTGCGTGACGCCACGGGAAATATTGAAGCAAAAATTTGGAGTCCTCTCAGTCAAAAAGTGGGAGAGCTTAAAAGTGGCGACTTTGTGGAAATTAAGGCAAAAGCTTCTCTCTATCGCGACCAAAAACAGCTCACCATTGAGGCCTTACGTCCCGTGGAAGATCCAGAACAAATTGACATTGCCGATTTTATGCCAACTTCTGCTGTTGAGCCCTCTGTTATTTTATCGAGAATTGAAGAACTTGTGCAGGCTGAACTCAGCTACACCCCGTGGAAAAATTTTGCGAAATCTGTGCTTAATGACGCGAGAATACGTGCAAAACTTCTTTTGGCGCCTGCCGCCAAATCTGTTCACCATGCGTACGCCGGCGGACTTTTAGAACATATGCACTCTGTGGCAAGCCTTTGTTTAAAGCTTTCCGATCATTATGAAGAGCTTGACAGACAAACCCTGTTTGTGGCGGGACTTTTCCATGACATAGGCAAGCTTGATGAACTGAGCGGTGGACTTGTCAACGATTACACCAACGAAGGCAAGCTCCTCGGTCACATAATTCAAGGGGTTTTTATGCTCAAGCCCTTTTTGGAAAAAGCAAAAGTTCCCCCGGCGCTCGCCTTACACTTTGAGCACTTGATTTTAAGCCATCATGGTGAATTGGAATACGGTGCGCCGAAAGTTCCAGCCACCGCCGAAGCCTTCGTTTTGCATTATGCCGATAATATGGATGCCAAACTTGCTCAGTGCCGTGAAGTTTTTGGGGCGGAAATGGCAAAACAAAAAGGCCAAGCCACGGGAGAACAGCGCCTTATTCTTGAGAATATGGGGCAAGGTGTGGAAGGAGCTTCGGAACAAGAAGCTTCCTCGCAAGCAAAGACTGGTATTGTAGAAAATATTTCGTGGTCACCGTGGATCAATCTTTTGGGAAGAACCTTGTGTCATATGCCCCAAACCCCTGCTAAAGTAGAAAAAGATGCGGTAAAAAAGAAAAGCCCCAAAGAAAAGCAAGGTTCATTGCTTGGTTAGGGGATAATAAAGCGGAGAGATTATGTTCATTACTTTAGAAGGCATGGAAGGGGCAGGAAAAACCACTTTGATTCAGTTTCTAAAAGCTTATTTTGAAAAAAGCGGTAAAAATGTTTTATTGACAAGAGAACCCGGCGGAAGTGCCCTCGGAAAAAGTCTACGCTCACTTATTCTTAATCAAGACAGTAAAATCTGCCCACGAGCAGAACTTTTTCTGTTTTTGGCGGACAGAGCAGAACATGTTTACTCAACCCTTCGGCCTGCCCTTACGCGCGGTGAGGTGGTGCTTTGTGATCGTTATGTGGATAGCACGCTTGCCTATCAAGGCTATGCGCGTGGGCTTGATTTGGCAGAGCTTGAAAACTTGAACGCCTTGGCGACCGACAATTTGATGCCTCATATTACTTTTTTATTGGATCTTGATCCAAACAAGGGCTTGCAAAGAGCAAGGCAAAGAAATGTTTTGGAAAACACAGAGCAAAGTGAAGGCCGTTTTGAAGCGGAAGAGCTAAATTTTCATCAAAAAGTACGTGAAGGATTTTTAGATTTGGCGAAAAAAAATCCCCATCGCTTTTTTGTGCTTGATGCTACAAAAACTCCTGAGGAAGTCGCTTCTATGGCTGTAGAGTTTTTGGAAAAATTTTAAATTGTTTTTTTGGGAGGGGGATTTTGAAAAAGTTTTAAATTATTTTTTCGAGAGGGGGAACTTTTGAAAAAGTTCTCCCCTCTCGAGCTCTCCCCCACAAAACTTTTTAATAATTTTTTTCAGAAAATGGGAGGGGGAAACCTTATTTTTGACATCAAAAATAAGGTTTCCCCCTTTCATAAATTTAACCAATTTCAAAATTATCTTTCAAGCCAGTCCGCAAGGCGTTCGTCATACACTTCTTGAGAATAACTCATTTTTTCATACATTTGTGCAAGCTGTCTTTGTCGTGAAGCTTCGCCAAGGAGCAAGGCGGCCGCAACGGAAACGTTAAAGCTTTGAATCATGCCATACATGGGGATATAGATTTCACCGTCCACCATGGGGAAAAGTTCTTCGGAAACCCCTGAGTGTTCTGTTCCCATAATAATGGCTGTCGGCTTTGTCATGTCGTAATCATACATGGTTTTTGCGTTCGGGGTGCAGTTGGTAGCTAAAATTTGCATGCCTTGCCCTTTAAGGGTTTGGATAAGACTTTCTTTGTCGTTATGGCGGTTGGTTTCAATCCATTTGCGGGCGGAGGCGGAACTTTTTTCGCTCAACTTAGGGAACGCCTGCACGGTATAGTAAAGATGAACGCTATCTACACCAAAGGCATCACAGCTTCTATAGATGGCGGAAACGTTGTGGGGATCGTGGATATTATCCAAAACAAGGGTTAAATCTTTTTGTCTTTGGCTCAATACTTGTTCAATCTTGGCTCTACGTCTGTCTGTCATTGCTCTCATGGTATACTCAATCTTTGCTAAAATTCTAACACATTCAAAAAATGTGTTTTTTATAAAATATAAATTGTTTAATATTAAAGTTTTTTTTGGAAAGGGGGAGGGGTTGGGAGAGGGAAAACGCTTTTTTGTTTGACCTTACAGATGACGCTCGGGGCTACGTCCTTGTAGCCCACTCGCTCTCACTCACAAAAAACGTGGTTTTTGTTTCGCTCGCACTGCGTGGCTCTGCATATCCTATGCAGATTTTGTGAACAATATAACCTGTTTAATATTAAAGTTTTTTTGGAAAGGGGGAGGGGGAAAACGCTTTTTTGTTCACAAAAAAGGTTTTCCCTCTCCCAAGAAATTTTCTTCCATCCAAAATCCTAAAACTCCAAAGAACCTACGGTTCTTGGGAAGGGGATAACGTCTCGGATGTTGGACACGCCTGTCAGCATCATAATAAGGCGTTCAAAACCAAGACCAAAGCCTGCGTGAGGCACGGAGCCGAAGCGTCTAAGGTCTAAATACCACCAGAAATCTTCGGGGTGCATGCCAAGCTCGGTGATGCGGTTTGTAAGCACGTCGAGGCGTTCTTCTCTTTGGCTTCCGCCGATAAGTTCACCGATGCGAGGGACAAGTAAGTCCATGGCGGCTACGGTTTCGTTATCGTCGTTCATGCGCATATAAAAGGCTTTGATGTTTTTGGGGTAGTCGTAGACGGTGACGGGGGATTTGAAATACTCTTCGGATAAGAAGCGTTCATGCTCGGTTTGTAAGTCTGTACCGAAGGTTACGGAGTATTCAAATTTCTTACCACATTTTTGCAAAACATCCACGGCGTCACGGTAGGCAATGCGTTCAAATTTGCTATTGGCGGTTGCTTGCAAGCTTTCAAGCAAGGTGGGTTCAACAAACTTGTTGAATAAATCAAGCTCAGCTTGGCAGTTTTCCATAACGTGCTTGGTAACGTACTGGATAAGGCCTTCACCGAGTAACATGTCTCCTTGCAAGTCAAGAAAGGCTGCTTCGGGCTCTATCATCCAAAACTCAGCGGCGTGCCGTGCTGTGTTGGAATTTTCGGCTCGGAAAGTGGGGCCGAAGGTATAGACCTTGCCCATGCCCATGGCGAGGGTTTCGGCTTCAAGCTGTCCTGAAACGGTTAGTTTCGCTTCTTTACCAAAGAAGTCACCTTGCCACATTTCTTGTTCCGGCTTTTTGGTGGTTTTGATTTCTTCGGTGCTGAGGGTGGAAACTCGGAACATTTCACCTGCGCCTTCGCAGTCTGCCCCTGTCAGAATAGGGGTGTGAACGTAGAAATAACCTTGGTTTCTGAAATAATTATGCACGGCATAGGCGGCTTCGGAACGTACTCTAAATATGGCGCCGTATTTGTTGGTGCGTGGGCGCAAGTGGGCGATGCTTCGTAAGAATTCGTCTGAATGGCGTTTCTTTTGGAGGGGGAAGGTTTCGGAGTCTGCAAGGCCGTAAACATGCATTTCTTTTGCCCTTACTTCCATGCTTTGCCCTTTACCGAGGGAGGCCACAAGATCACCGCTTATTTTCACGGCCGCCCCTGTGTTAACGCCTGCGAGGGCTTCAAAGGCGGGGGTGCCTTCGTCAAGTATACATTGGATATTGGCAAGACATGAACCGTCGTTTAATTCCAAAAAGACAAAGGCTTTATTGTCACGACGGGTACGCACCCAACCGCAAACATCTATATTTTCAAGGGGCGAGCTTTGGGAGAGAAGCTCTTTTATGGATATTCTTTGCATGTGAAAGCTCCTTTATAAGAGATTTCGAAATTGTATAGATATTTGGAGCTTATGTCAAATTTAAGCAATAGGAGAAAATAAAACATAAAAACCCCGATATTCCTAAGAATATCGGGGTAATTTATTCTAGCTCAAGCAAACTGAGTTTGCTTTTCAACTACACATAAAATTAGAATGTGTATTTGAAAGAAAGAGCGGAACGGAAGATATCGTCGTCAGCGTCTTTACCAAGAGCTTCAGTGATAGATACGCCATTTCTTCTACCGAAATCAGCAGTCAACCAACCGAGTTCAAGAGTAGCAACGAAGTTTTTGTAGATTTCGTAGGAAGAGTTGAAGTTTACTTCTACTACGTCGTCTTTAGAAGTAAGGTAGCCAAGGAGAGAGCCGTTTTGGCTAAATGCGTCAAAGCCTACGCCTTCGTCGTCGTTAGTGCCTTTGATGTAAGCAATACGAGCAGTGTGGGAAAGTTTTTCTACGAAGGAGAAGTCAGCCCACTCAAGCAATACACCCCAAGTACCGGCTGGGTTGTAGTAACCGAGGTCGCTGTAACCATCGGTATCCATTACTTGGTCACCGAACATAATGGAAGTAGCGTTAAAGCCACCAACGAGAACAGCAGGTTGTCTCAATTCGTAACCGCTACCAGCAGAGTAGTCGTTACCGCTAGCATACCAAGCTTTCAAAGCAGGGGTACCGTTGGAAGTTTTGTAAGAAGCAGAAGCGCCTACATAGAAGCCATTCATATCGAAATCTTTTCCGCCGTTTACAGCTGTACCTGTAGCGTCAAAGTCAGCATCGCTGTAGTAAGCGTCCAAAGCAAACATGAAAGGATCAAACATGGAAAGTTCGAAAGAAGCACCAAGCCACCATGCATTCATTTCGGTGTCAGCAACTTGGTAAGCAGCTGCGCTTGAGGTGAAAGGCATTACATTGTACATGTTCAAGCCGGTTTCTTTGCCTTTCATAGCGTACATAGCCCAAGGAGCTACACGGAAACCGTCGTAGTTGAAGTCAGCAATCAAAGCGAATGCGTCGTAGTCATTGTGGTGACCGTTGCTACCGTCAGCGTGTTCTACGCGAAGCCATGCAGCAGTAAGGTCGATGTTTTCGTTGATAGGAGCAGCAACGGTGATACCGGAACCACGACCATCAAGAACAGCGCTACCGAAAGCAAAAGCTGGCATAGCGAAAGGTTGCATACCCATACGTACGCTTACGTCGGTGTTAGGAACCATCCAGTCTACATAAGCAAGACGTACTTCAAAGTTGGAAGCTTCATCCATTCCGCCCATGCTGTTATCGAGCTGAGTTGCACCGGTTTGACCGTACTCGTATACGCCTACTTCAAACAAGAAAGTACCGGAAAGGGTTTCGCTTGCTACGTAGTCAAAACCTAAACGAAGACGAAGTTGAGCAACGAAGTTGTCGTCTTGGTCTGTCATAGCTTTGCTACCATCTAAAGCTTGTCCACCATCGCCAAATACGTATTGGTTGATGAATTGAGCGTTAGGTACGAATTCACCGGCAGAAGCGCCAGCATAGGAAGATACAACAAGGCCAGCAGCCAAAAGAAGTGTTGTAAGTTTTTTCATTTTCAATTTCCTCATAATTACGCCTTTCGGCATGGTTTTGTTTTGTAAATTTGTGTCGGGAGATATTCTCACTCACTGACAACTTCTTTATAGCTCAAAATTTGATACCATGCAAGTGTTTTTTTTAGTTTTGGCAAAAAATTTTTACTTTTTAAGGAGATTTTGTGTGTTGAAAAGTGTGATGGAATTTTGAAGCTATGTAAAATCAATGTGTTACAAAAACGGGGTGTTGTGTAAAAAATTTTACGTTAATTTTGAAGCTGAGGTTAAAACGTGGGTATTTTAGTACAAGGATTAAACGAAATCCCCATAATAGGGGAGGGAGTGATTGTTTTTCTAGTTTTCAGTTGAGGGACGGATGTTGTAAAAATTTGACTATTGAGATTGAATCCTAATATGAAGGGGTGCCTTTGGGAACCCCTTTTTAAGGTATTGCCTTTGTAAACTCTTTTTTTTAAGACACTAAAAGGGAAAACCAAGGACGTTGTCCTAGTTTTTCCCCTTTAGAATACCCCTTTCCTTACCTTTTTCGTTCGCCGTTTGCTCCTTCGTCGCTTAAGGGCGAACTTGTCGGGAAAGTTTGTTCCTTTTTATAAATTAATGCTTTGCATTCACTTCTTCGCCTCTTGTTCCTTCCTCACTCAGGGCTCACTTTAGAGTAGTGCGTATTTATTTAATTGATAGTTCGGCATAGCCTGTATAAGTGCTGAGAGCAAAAGAAACTACTAAATATTAAAGTTTTTTGTGGAGAGGGGGAGGGTTTGGGAGAGGGAGAACGCCCAGCTAAGATTGAGCAAAGCGAAATTTAGCGTCATTTCAAGGGGCTTCAAAAAATAGGTTCTCCCCCTCCCAATAAAATCAACCAACTTAACAAAATTCTACTAAACTAAAGGCTTTGTTTCCACTCAATTTGTATTTCTTTGGGACTGAGTTTTTTGAGGATTTTTTTACCTTGTTCCATTTTTTCCATTTCGAGCGGGCAAGGGTTGTTATATATAAGGATGAGTTTGATTTGTCCTTTTTCGTCTATGATGGTGGCGTCGTCCACATAACGGCCGTGACATTTATCGAGGGCTTCGGCGAGTTTGAGGAAAACGGCGAGTTTTTCGACGTTTGCTTTTTGTGTGGGGTCTGTTTCGGGGAAGATAAAGTTGTCTTTACCGCCTTTGAGGCGATGGGAACCGACCAGGCTTGCCATAAGCTCTATTTCACGGGCGTTAAAACCGAGTAGGGGGTGATGGGTAATCAGATATTGCCCGTGTTTGTCGTGTTTTGAGAAGGAGATAAACACACCCACGTCATGCAAAAGAGAAGAAAAATAAAGCATATCTCGATCAACTTTTTCCATGCTGTGGAGGTTGCAAATTTTTGAACTGTCAAAAAGTCTGAGGGCGAGTTTAGCAACATGTCTTGCATGAACTTCTTCAAAACGACAAGCTCTTGCCAGTTTCAAAACACTGCGTTCTTGTACGCTGGCGGTTTCGTCCACACCCGATGCACAATTTTTTTCGATATAATCACGAAGAAGGCCGTCTCTTAAACCGCCTGTGCTTGTGCGCAAGTAGTCAAGGCCAAGTTCTTCCATAACGGTTTGTAAAATAACGGCACCCGGGATAATAAGATCGATACGTTTTGGATTTATGCCCATTACATTTTTACGTTCGTCTTCGCTGAGCGCACGCAAATGCTTGATAGTTTTTACAAGGTTTTTATAGGTAAGAACGTTTTCTACGTCTGCGGGCTTTTTATCGCCAAACTCCATAAAGGCAGAAATAAGTGCAAGATTTTGGGCTGTTCCTGAGCTTGCAACCATTTCTTGTAGATTGTAGGCGGCCATACGTCCGAAAGTGTGCTTAGCCACATCACGCACATAGCTTTGCATTTCTTGATATTGTTTTTCGGAAACTCGCCCTGCCTTATTGGGGGGGAACATGTTGGCAAGACGGACACAACCGAGCTTGACGGAGTCGAGCACTCTGTGGGTGTAGCTGTCGCCGACAACAAATTCTGTGCTTCCGCCACCGATATCAAGATACAGTCTAAGCATGGAGTTTTTTTCAAAGGATTCGGATACACCTCTGTAAATAAGCCTTGCTTCTTCTTCGCCTGAAATACAATTGAATAAAATGCCTGTTTGTTTGTGGACTTCATCCAAGAATTCTTGACCGTTAACCGCATCTCTGGTTGCTGCGGTTGCAACCGCTACAATATCTGTGACATTGTGGGATTTACAGTTTTGTGCTAAGGATAAAAGAACTTGCATGGTTCTTTCCATGGCGTCTTTTTGTAGATAATTGTCTTGAAACGCACCTTGTCCAAGTTGCACCATATGCTTGACTTGGTTGAGTAAAATGTGCCCTCCGTTGGGTAGGACTTTAATCACCATCATGCGTACGGAGTTACTTCCTAAGTCGATAAAGCTCACGGCCTTGGGACCATGATTTAAGCCTGCTTGCATCTAATTATCCTTTTAAATGTGCGTTCAAAAAGATCGCTTTTCTTTATAAGTCTCTGTGTTTCCACACTGATATCTGTTTCGCTGTGGCAAAAAATATCTACAAAACCCTTTGCTGTATGAACTTCAATTTTTCCGACAACTCCTTGGTGACTGTAGTCCAAAGCGTCTGCCATTCGTAAAAAAGAAGCTGTTTGGCAAATTTTCTCTTGAGTTTTTGCCGAAAGGTTTGCAAATTCTTTATGCTTGTTTGAGGGAAGAGCCTTTCTG